>JAXJVI010000300.1:0-6687 GCA_036308615.1 Acutalibacteraceae bacterium
ACTGTCCGTTTTTTAGATATTAGACGATATATGGGACGATGCTTTCACACCGCCCCCAAAATTCCGCATTCCGAATTCCTAATTCCTAATTATTATTTAACCTCGCTCCAGAGGGTGATTTCGCCTGTGTAGATTTTCAAAATCTGCTCGCTTGTGATGTCCTCAACAGCGTTGTCCTTGTTTACGATTACCGCGATACCGTCTAAGGCGATAACGGTGGGTACAAGGCCTGCTTCCTTTTCGCTGTCCTTAAGCTCGCGGGAAGCCATTCCTATGTCGTAAACGCCGTCTATGGTATTGGTCATACCGGAGGTGGAATCGGACTGCTGAACATCAACGGTAACATTGGGGTTAAGCTTTACATAAGCTTCTTTAAGCTTTTCCATAACGGGGGTTACGGAGGAAGATCCGCCTACGGTGATTTTGCCCGACTGGTTAGAGGCGGTGTAAGCCCCGTTATTGCCTTCGCTTATATATCCGTTGTCCTCAACAACCTTCTGTCCCTGTTCGCTTAAGATAAACTTAAGGAAGTCGCCGGCTACGCCTGTCGCGTCGCCCTTTGTGGCTACATTAAAGGGACGGGAAACCTTGTATTCGCCGCTCTTTACATTCTCTGCCGTTGCGGCGCTGCCGTCAACCTTAAGGGCTTTAACCTTTGTCTCGTCAAGAGAACCTAAGGAAACATAGCCGATAGCCGACTTGTTGCCCTGAACCGTGGTCATCATAACCGAGGTGGAATTGGTGCTTTCGGCGCTTGTTATTGTGTGGTCAACCTTTTTGCCGTCCGCGTCCTTCTGCTCGATGCCGAACAGCTCAATGAACGCTCCTCTTGTACCCGAGCCTTCCTCGCGGGTAAGTACCGAAATGCTGTCGTTAACGCCGCCGCCTGTGGCATCGCTTGAGGTCTGTGCTCCGCAGCCTGTAAGTGCCGCGGTAAGCATACCTGCCGCCAAAATAAGACTTAATAATTTTTTCATTTTGTTTAACTCCTTTTTTCTTGTATGCCCACATTATACAGGGGCTTTGTTAAGTCTGTAATCGGGGTTTTGTTAAATCGAGGTTAAATATATGCATTTTTCAGCCCTTTATTCGGTAAAAGTTGATTTTAGGCTCAATATGTGTTACAATAACAATGTATAGCTTTTTTCAAAAAGCTGATTTCAGCGTTTGCCGTACACGGCGGAGGTGCTAAATGGACGATAATAAGGATTTATTCAGCTACGATAATTCGGGCAATTTAGAGGAAACGGGGGAGACAAGCTTTGACCTTAACAGCTTTGCCTCCCGCCAAGAGGAGCCCGAGGATGAGAAGCGGGGCAAAAAAAGCAGAAAGAAAAGGAAGGGCAGCCGCAAGGAAAAGGTTTTGAGGGCGGTTTTAACCCTCTTTTTGGTGGGGCTTATAACCGTAAGTATAGTGGTTTCCGCCTTTTTGCTATACGCCTTTACAATGGTTGACGGCACTATGGAGGAGGATCTCGACGACCTTAAGCTCAACTTCACCACCACAATATATTTAGACGACGGCAGCGGCAACTACACCGAATATCAGCGTCTGCACGGGGAGTTCAACCGTATCTGGGTGTCCTATGACCCTCAGGCGGCAAAGAAAAATGACGAGAGCTACGAGGGTATACCCCAACAGCTCGTCAACGCCTTTGTCGCCATTGAGGACAAGCGTTTCTACGCCCATCAGGGTGTGGACTGGAAGCGCACCTTTTCCGCCTTCGCGAATATGTTTTTGCATTTTTACGATACAAACCAGGGCGGCTCTACCATCACCCAGCAGTTGGTTAAAAACCTGACGGGGGACACCTCCCAAAGACCCAGCCGTAAAATCCGCGAGATTATGCGCGCCCGCTATCTTGAAACACATTACGCCAAGGACACTATTATAGAATGCTATCTTAACACCATAGCTATGGGGCACGGCACCTACGGCGTGGAGGTTGCGGCTAACTACTACTTCGGCAAGAGCGTTAAGGATTTGACCCTTACCGAGTGCGCCTGCCTTGCCGCCATTACCAAAAGCCCCTCCTATTATTCCCCCGACGATAACCCCGAAGCTAACCTCAAGCGCAGAAACTCCGTGCTTTATGAGATGTACGATCAGGGGTATATTACAAAGGAAGAGTACGAGGCGGCTAAAAACGAGGAAATCAACCTCGTTGCCTCTAAGGAGGAGCTTAACGAAACCGAAATTAACTCCTACTTTGTGGACGCGCTTATAAATCAGGTGGTAAACGACCTGTCCGAAAAGTACGGTTATGAGCCTCAGCGGGCGAAAAATATGTTCTATAGCGGCGGTTACAGAATCTACGCCACTATGGACCCGAATATCCAGTCTGTTATGGAGTCGGTCTTCACCGATGTTAACACCTACGGCATTAAGGGGGCGGACGGAAGCACCCTCCAGGGCTCTATGACGGTGATGGACTATAACGGCCATGTAAAGGGGCTTGTGGGCGGAATAGGCGAGAAGACGGGCAATCTTATCCTAAACCGCGCCACCGACGCTAAGCGCCAGCCCGGCTCCACAATGAAGCCTATTGCGGCATACGCCCCCGCCTTAGACCGGGATTTAATCCACTATTCAAGCATTGTAAACGATACCAAAACCAACTACAACGGCTGGACGCCGGTTAACTGGTACGGCTCTTACTGGGGAAATATTACGGTGCAGTACGCCCTTGAGCGCTCGGTCAACACAATACCGGTACAGCTTGTAAACAAGCTGGGGCCCCAGACCTCCTTTGATTTTCTCACCCAAAAGCTGGGCATTTCCACCCTTACGGCGGAGGATGTTAACCTAGCCCCCCTCGGAATGGGCGGAACAAACGGCGGTGTTAACACTATGCAATCGGCGGCGGCTTACGCTATTTTCGGAAATTTAGGGCAGTATCACGCCCCCACCCTTTATACAAAGGTCACCGACCAGCACGGCGAAACCGTCCTCCAGTATGACAGCGCGCCCACCGTGGCGATAAGCGAGGACACGGCAACCGTTATGAACCACCTTTTGCAGACCGTTGTATACGGCGCAAACGGAACAGGTAAGGGCGCCGCAGGGTTCATTAATAATATGAAGATATACGCGAAAACAGGTACATCAAACAACGCTAACGACCTGTGGTTTGTGGGCGGCTCCCCCTATTATGTAGCCTCCTGCTGGTGCGGCTATGACCAGCAGCAGAAGGTTTCAAAAAGCTCTATTGCCCGCACCATGTGGGGAGCGGTTATGTCAAAGCTTCACTCGGGGTTAGAGCCGAAGGAGTTTTCCGACAGCCCCTACGCCACAGAGCGGTATTACTGCACCTCAACCGGCAATCTTGCCACCTCCGACTGCCCCTCCAAGGCGGTAGGCTGGTACAAAAAGAGCAACACGCCCGATTACTGCACGGAGCACGGCGGAACAAAGCTGGGTACGGCGGAAGAGGTGCGAAAGGCAGAGTCGTCAAGCGAGACAGACGCTTCCTCGGCTTCCGAGTCTTCACAGGGTGAATAAATTTTCTTTTGCGGAACGGCACATAAGCCGTTCCCTACTTGACCTTTGTAGGGGACGACCTGTGTGTCGTCCCGCAGTCTATCGAAAAAGCCTGTTTTGGCTCCCCTTGTCAGGGGAGCTGTCACCGTAGGTGACTGAGGGGTAGTCAGAAAAGGCTTCATTAAAGCGTTTTCTCTCCCTCCGTCACGGCAAAGCCGTGCCACCTCCCTCGTCAGAGGGAGGCTTTTTAATAGCTTATTTTGTACCGAAAATGCGGTCGCCTGCGTCTCCGAGGCCGGGAACGATGTAGCAATGCTCGTTTAAATGGTCGTCAAGACCCGCGCAGTATACGGGAACATCGGGGTGAGCGGCTGTGAAGGCTTCAATTCCCTCGGGGGCGGCTATAATGCACATAAATTTAATGCGCTTAGGGTTAAATTCCTTGATTCTTGAAACCGCATCAATAGCGCTTCCGCCGGTTGCCAACATCGGGTCAAGCACGAATACATCGCGCTCGTTAAGGTCGGAGGGGAGCTTGCAGTAATAGTCAATCGGTTTGTGGGTTTCGGGGTCGCGGTACATTCCGATGTGACCTACCCTCGCGGCGGGGATAAGGCTTAAAACGCCGTCCACCATACCGAGTCCGGCGCGGAGGATCGGAACAAACGCCATTTTTCTGCCTGCCAAAACCTTGGTTTTAGCGGTTGCAACAGGGGTCTTGGTCTCAACCTCGGTAAGTGTGAGGTCGCGCGTAGACTCATAGCACATAAGCATTGCAATTTCGCTGATAAGCTCTCTGAACTGCTTTGAGCCTGTCTTTTCATCCCGGAGAATGGAAAGCTTGTGCTGAATTAGCGGGTGATCCATAATAAATACATTGTCTTTCATATATAAATTCCTCCGTAGAATTATTTTTTCTGTGAATTTTCAATTTCAGTAATCATATCGAGGCGTTTTTGATGCCGTCCGCCCTCGTACTCGGTATCAACAAATAGGTCGGCAAGCTCTAAAGCCGTGCCTATGCCGATAACCCTGCCGCCTAAGCAGAGAATGTTAGCATTATTGTGAAGCCTTGTGTATTTGGCGGAAAAATGGTCGCTTACCGCGGCGGCGCGTATACCGTTTACCTTGTTTGCCGCCATAGACATTCCTATACCTGTACCGCATACAAGTATACCGAGCGTGTTTTCGCCTGCGGCTACGCTGTTCGCGACCTTCAGGGCGATTTCGGGGTAATCAACCGACTTGTTTTCGTAAATTCCGAAATCGGTCACACTGAAGCCGCGCTCCTTTAAATGCTCGGCAATAGCGTTTTTGTGTTCAAAGCCGCCGTGGTCACAGCCTATTGCAATTTTCATACATTTCCCTCTTTTTTCTTTTTTAGTTCTCTTTCCGCCTGCGGAAGACGAAGATAGGTAGGTAATAATTCCTCGGGCGAAACGGTTTTGCCGCTTGAAAACATATCCTCGACAGCAAGTCCTACCGAAGCCGCGTTTTGGTAGCGGTTGTTCTCGCCTGATTTTTTAATATTTGGCATATCCTTTGCAAACGGATAGAAAACCTCAGTACCGTCGCCCACTATTATAACACACTTATTCGTATTTTGCGACACTTTTTTTAATTCTTCTGTTAATTCATCGCACAAAATCGCTCTGTCTTCACAAAGCCTTGTGATTTTTCCGCCCTCAATATCGAAGATTGCGTTGTAAACCTGGTTGCATCTTGCGTCCATAACCGCGCAGAGGATACAGTCGGTATCGGCAAAATTGTAAGCCATAGAGTAAAGCGTGGAAACCGCGGCGCAGGGGAGAGCCTTCGGCGCGGCGAGCCCCTTTGCGGCGGCTATACCGATTCTAATTCCCGTAAAGGAGCCGGGGCCGCAGGTTACGGCAATACCCTCTATATCCTCAAATTTAAGCATAGCTGATTTAAGGGCGTTTTCAATCATAGGCAAAAGGGTTTGCGAATGGGTAAGCTTTATATTAACAAAGGAATAGGCAAGTATTTTTCCGTCCTCGACTACTGCCGCCGAGGCGGGGGAAGCCGAACATTCAAGGGACAGTATTTTCATTTATCATTCAACTCGATTCCGTCAATAGTAATTTCTCTTCTTTCGTCCCCCAAAGCCCTAAAGGAGACGGTAACGGTATTTTCGGGCAGAGCGTTTTCGACATTTTCGCTCCATTCCGCCGCTATGACTCCGCCCTGTTCAAGGTACTCGAAAAAGCCTGTGGAGTACAAATCCTCCCAGCCGCTTATTCGGTACATATCAAAGTGGTAAAGGGGAAGTCTGCCGCCTAAATACTCGTTTATAAGCGCAAAGGTGGGGGAGGTGACCTCGCCTGTGTAGCCTAACCCCGCCGCTAAGCCCCTTGTAAAACAGGTTTTGCCCATACCAAGCCCGCCGCGGTAGGCGATAACCTCACCGCTGTGAAGTATTTTTCCAAGCTTAAAGCCTAACCTTTCGGTTTCCTCGGGGGATGAAGTGATGTATTTTTCCATAATTATATAAGCTCTCCCACGCAGAATTCATTTTCAGCTGAAACTATTTTAACATTAAGTATTTCGCCTGTGTGAGGGTTGTCCGACTTGACCCTTACACGGGAATGATTGGCAGTATACCCCTCTGCAAAGCCGTCCTGCGCCGTTTCAAAAAGTACGGGGAAGACCCTGCCCACAAGGGAGCTTAAAAACTCGCCTTCGGTTTTAAGGGTTGCCACGCTCATAAGACGACTTCGCTTTGCCTTTTCAGCCTTTGAAGCCTGATTGGGAAGACCGTAAGCCACAGTTCCCGCCCTCCTTGAATAGGCGAAAATATGTGCCTTTGCAAAGCCGATTTCCTTTGCAAAGGATAGGCTTTCTTGAAATTCTTCCTCGGTTTCCCCTGCAAAACCTACCATTATATCTGTTGTGATGGCGGCGTCCTCAAAGTTTTCGCGTATCCTTGTCACTAAATCGCGGTAAAATGCGGTGTCGTAATGACGGTTCATTCTTTTAAGGGTTTCATCACAGCCCGACTGTAGGGACAGATGGAACTGCGGACAGAATTTTTCCTGTTTTTTAAATCTTAAGAGCATTTCATCGCTCATATGGTCGGGCTCAAGGGAGCCTAAGCGCACCCGCTTTATACCCTCTACCGCGCAAACCGCATCCACCGCGTCGGCAAGGTCAAAGCTTTCGCCCGTTCCGTATGAGGTAAGGTTTAT
>JAXJVI010000301.1:0-13896 GCA_036308615.1 Acutalibacteraceae bacterium
ATATATTGGTCTCGGCGATACGGCTGTATAGCTCAGTTGGCTAGAGCATGCGGTTCATACCCGCAGTGTCATTGGTTCGAATCCAATTACAGCCACCAGCGGCCCGGTGGTCAAGAGGCCTAAGACACCGCCCTTTCACGGCGGTAACACGAGTTCGAATCTCGTCCGGGTCACCAAAAATCCCGTTCACGAAAGTGGACGGGATTTTTACTTCTTACCTCTTCACTCTTCACTCTTCACTCTTACCTATAATTGGCGGAGGTATGCGGTTGTTATAACACCATAAGCAGTGTACCGGCTCCTATAAGGGCACAGCCTATACCCGATTTCAGGGTGATTTTTTCGTTTAAGAAGACAAAGGCTAAAATAAGGGTGATTACCACGCTAAATTTGTCAATCGGGACTACCTTTGACGCCTCTCCTACTTGGAGCGCTTTATAATAGCACAGCCATGAAGCGCCCGTCGCAAGCCCCGAAAGGATTAAAAAGAGCCAGCTTTTACGGCTTATTTCCGAAATTCCACCATGAGCGCCGGTTATATACACCATTAGCCAAGCCATCGCGACAACCACAAGGGTTCTTATCGCGGTGGCTAAATTTGAATTTACACCGTCAATTCCTATCTTTGCAAGGATTGATGTAAGGGCGGCGAAAACCGCCGAAAGCAGGGCTAAAACAAACCACATAATATTTTAACATCCTTTAAGAGTAAAATTTTTCGGCGTAGCGGACGGTTTCCATTGCGTCCTTGGCGTAGCAATCGGCCCCAATCATATCGGCGTATTCCTGTGTTAAAACCGCGCCCCCTACGACAACCTTAATATCGGGGTCTGCCTTGTGAAGAAGGGCTATTGTCTGCTCCATTGAGGGGACGGTGGTGGTCATAAGGGCGCTTAAGCCCACGAGGCGACAGTTTTCCTTTAAAGCTGTTTCCACTACAATTTCGGGGTCGACATCGCGCCCTAAATCGATTACATTAAAGCCGTAGCTTTCGAGCATTACCTTGACGATGTTTTTGCCTATGTCGTGAATATCGCCCTTTACGGTGGCGATAACGAATTTTTTGCCGTTTTCGCCCGCCTTGTCGGGTATTTTTCTTTTTATAACCTCAAACGCGGCGGAGGCTGCCTCGGCGCTCATTAAAAGCTGTGGCAGATACGCCTTTTTGTTCTCAAAGGCTGTTCCGATTTCGTCAAGGGCAGGGATAACGAATTTGTCGATTATTTCAAGCGGAGCCGTAGTCTCGCTTAAAATTTCCGCCGCCTTGACCGCCGTTTCCTTTACACCTTTTATAACCGCCGTTTTAAGGTCGGCGGGGTCGGTTTGGGGCTTTGCCGCCGCCATTAAGGGAGCCTCCGACGCATAGGCTATATAGTCGGCGCAGGCGGGGTCAATACCCGCTAACGCGCGGTAGGCGAAATAAGAGTTCATCATATCCGCCGAAAAGGGGTTCATAATTGCGCAGTCAAGCCCGCTTGTAAGTGCGGCGGTGAAAAAGGCGGAATTAATAAGCTCGCGGCGGGGAAGACCGAAGGAAATATTCGACACCCCGAGACTGGTTTTAATGCCTGCGTTCTTTAGAAGCTTAATTGTTTTAAGGGTGATGTTAGCGCTTTCCTGATTTGAGGAAACGGTGAGCGCCAGCGGGTCAACAATTATATCCCGCTTTTCTATGCCGTATTCAGCGGCTGTATCTATTATCTTAAGGGCTATATTAAACCGCTCCTCGGCGGTATCGGGTATGCCGTTTTCGTCAAGGGTTAGGGCGATTACCGCGCCGCCGTATTTTTTCACAAGGGGGAATACGCCCTCCATACTTTCCTTGTCCCCGTTTACCGAGTTTATAAGCGCTTTTCCGTTGTAGGCGCGAAGGGCGGCTTCAAGAACCGATTTATCGGTTGTATCAATCTGCAAGGGTAGGTCGCAGACGGCTTGGAGCTGTTTTACGACGCTAAGCATCATCGCCTTTTCGTCAATTTCGGGAAGACCGACATTGACATCAAGAATATGCACGCCCTTATCAGCCTGATTGAGCCCCTCGCCTAAAATGTAATTAATATCTCCGCGGCGAAGCGCGTCCTTAAATTTCGGCTTGCCTGTGGGGTTAATGCGCTCGCCTATAAGCACGGGGTCCTTTCCTATTTCCACCGCGTGGGTATAGGAGGAAATCAGAGTTTCGGTGTGAATTTTAGGCTCCTTAAGGGGAATATCCCTTGTTTTTTCTATAGTTTTGCTTATAAATTCGGGGGTTGTACCGCAGCAGCCGCCCAAAATCGAGGCTCCGCAAAGGGCGATTTCCCGCATACTGTACGAAAAATCGTCGGCGTTAACATTATATACCGTAACGCCGTTTCTGCTTTCCGGAAGTCCCGCATTGGGGTTTACTATTACGGGCACTGTGGCGTATTCGCACAATTCCCGTACTACAGGCAGCATTTTATCAGGGCCTAAGGAGCAGTTAACTCCCAAAGCGTCAACACCTAAGCCCTCAAGCATAGCGACCATTGCCTTAGGGTCTGCGCCGGTCATTAAATGGCGGCTTTCGTCGTACACATTAGTGACAAATACGGGCAAATCGCAGTTTTCCTTTGCCGCAAGCACCGCCGCCTTGGTTTCATAGCTGTCGTTCATTGTCTCTATTATAATAAGGTCGGCACCGCCTCTTGCGGCGACCCTTACATTAGCGGCGAAAAGCTCCACCGCGTCCTCAAAGGAAAGCTCGCCTAACGGCTCTAAAAGCTTACCAGTAGGCCCTATATCAAAGGCAATGAATTTATCATCACATTCGCCGATCGCTTTTTTGGCGCAGTCGATACCGGCAATTATCAGCTCATCATAATTGTCATATTTAAGCTTGTTAATTCCAAAGGTGTTGGTGGATATAATGTCGCTCCCCGCGTCAAGATAAGCCTTGTGAAGCGCCGTGATTTTTTGCGGGTTTGATATGTTCCAAAGCTCGGGCGGCTCGCCGCCTTTAAGTCCCATTTCCTGCAAAAGCGTTCCTGTGCCTCCGTCAAAATAAAGGCGTTTATTTTTCATTAATTCTCTAATCATTCTTTTATCCCCATAATTGCCGTGATTGATTTCATAGGCGTCATTAAAAGTGAATTATTAAGCGTTATTCCGAGGGTGTAGTCGGCGTTAAGCGCTTTTAGAATTTCGGGTTGGTAAGAAAGGGGCAAATCGCCGTAGCCGGGGGCATACCTGAAGGGCTTTTCGCCCGTGCCACGAAGCAAATTATCGGCATAATCGCAAAGGCTTTCCGCCGCGGCGGAGGCAAGCGCGTCGGTAATAAAGCTTTCGGCGGGGGAGGTGATGCCAAGGCGGGAAATAAGCCTGTCCGCCCCGATACCTATTGTAGCTCCTAAAATATAGGCCTGCTTACACCGCCCAAGCGCCTTTACAAGGTCGCGGCTTTCTATATTTCCGAAGCCTAAATCGCAGATACTATCTGATTTTGTTTCGACAGATACCTTTGTATAGGCATATTTGCAAGCAAGCACCCGCCGCAAATTCTCTTCACAGCGGGTTATTGTTTCGTCGGTGTAGCTCCTCGGAATTTTAAGCCGCACCGCCGCCTCGTTTTTATTTATAACTATTTTCTCTGTTTCGACCGACACGGCGGTCACATTAAAATTTCTCATTTCAAAATTTCCGAAATATTATTTTTTATAGCCGCGGCAACATCGGGCTTGTTCATAGAGTAGATATGTACCGCGTTTACGCCGTTTGCGTACAAATCTATTATCTGCTCGGTGGCGTAGGCTATACCTGCCTGCTTCATAACCTCGGGCTTGTCGCCGTAGCGGTCAACAATGCGCAGAAAACGCTGGGGCAGAGCCGATTTTGAAATAGAGCAAATCCGTTTTATCTGTGCCGCATTGGTAACGGGCATTATTCCCGCGACAACGGGGACATCTACCCCCTTACGCAGGAGCCGATACATAAAGTTATAAAGAATGTTATTATCAAAAAACATCTGGGTTGTAAAGAACTCACATCCGCATTCAGCCTTGATTTTAAGGCTTTCTATATCGCTGTCGCTGCTTGCTGAATCCGGGTGGCACTCGGGATAGCAGGCGCCGCCGATGCAAAAGCCGCCGAAATCCGCAATCTCCTTGGTTAAATCGCTGGCGTAGCGGTAATCACTTTTAGATAAATCGGTTTCAGGGGTAATATCGCCGCGAAGCGCCAGTATATTTTCAATGCCCTTATTTTTAAGCTCGGTTAACTGTTGCCTCACCATTTCGCGGGTTGAGGAAATGCAGGAAAGGTGGGCGAGGGGAGTGACCCCGCGCTGTAAAATGTGCTCCGCAATCTCGGCGGTGTACTTGGAGGTGCCGCCGCCCGCACCGTAGGTCACGCTCATAAAGCTGGGCTTTAGGTCTGCAATTTGGAGTGCGGGCTTTTCCACGCTGTCAAATTTATCACTTGTTTTTGGCGGAAAAACCTCAAAGGAAAGGCTGGGCTTTTCGCCGTTTATTATATCAATAATTTTCATTTTTTTCACCGTTGGAATTTTTTAAGAGTTTTGAATATCCGTCTCCGTACTGCACACAGCGCGAAACACGGCTTAATGTTGCCGAGGAAATTTCGGTTTCCTCTATAACCTGATTGTAGGTTTTGCCGTCAAGCAAGAGGCGAGCCGCTTTTATACGCTGTGCCATCTGCTCGATTTCCTTGTTGGTACACATATCCGAAAAGAGACTTCGGCAATCGTCCGCGCTTTTAAGCGAGGCGATAAGCGAGTACATTTCGTCAATCATTATTTGAATTGCTTTTTTATCCGACATTGCTATTACCTAAAACGCTTCAAGGGATTTGTTTAAAAAGCTCCTGGTTTTTTCGGATTTCGGGCTTACGAATACCTCTTCGGGGGTGCCGTATTCCTCAATAACACCGTCCGCCATAAAGAGCACCTTGTCCGAAACATTTTTAGCGAACTCCATTTCGTGGGTGACGACTATCATTGTACTGTCGGTATTTTTAAGTCCCTTTATAACCTTTAAAACCTCGCCCGTAAGCTCGGGGTCAAGGGCGGAGGTCGGTTCGTCAAAGCAGAGAATATCGGGCTCAAGCGCCAAAGCTCTCGCTATTGCGACCCGCTGCTGCTGACCGCCCGAAAGCTCGCAGGGGTAGTTTGCGATTTTCTCGGTGAGTCCCACTCGGTCAATAAGCGCACGGGCTTTGGTTTCAATTTCCTCGGGAGTTCCGCGCTTTAAAAGGGTGGGGGCGAGCATTACATTTTTAAGCACACTGTACTGCGGAAAAAGGTTAAAGGACTGGAAAACAAGTCCGAAATGCAGTCGGTTTTTTCTGATTTCGCTGTCGCTGAGCTTTTTTGCGTTTTCACCGTCAAATATCGTTTCACCGTTTACGGATATTGTTCCGCTGTCGGCAAATTCCAAAAAATTAAGACAGCGAAGTAATGTAGTCTTTCCGCTTCCCGAAGAGCCGATAATCGACAGAACCTCGCCTTTATTGAGGGAAAAGCTTATACCCTTTAAAACCTCGGTTTTGCCGAAGCTTTTTTTAATATCTTTAATTTCTAATACAGGCATCAGTTTTCCCTCCTTTATGAAAAGTAGTTAAGCTTCTTTTCGATAAAGCCGAAAAGTATGGTCAAAATTCCGCAGAAGGCGAGATAGAATATAGCCGTACAGAAAAGCGGCCATATAATTCCCGCGCCCTTTATAAAGGACTGACCCGCCCAGATAAGCTCGTAAACCGCGATAATGCGGGCAAGGGAGGTATCCTTTACAAGGGTGATTATCTCGTTGCTCATTGGCGGAATAATGCGTTTTACCACCTGCAAAAGAATAATCTTAAAGAATATCTGGCTCTTTGTCATACCCAGCACCTGTCCCGCTTCGGACTGGCCTTTTGATATGCTTTCAATACCGCCTCGGTAAATCTCCGAAAAATAGCAGGAGTAATTTATTATAAAGGCGACAAGCACCGCGGTCATTCTGCCGTTACTTCCGCCCCATATATTATTGCCGAAAATAAGCCCCGGCCCGTAATAAATTACTATTAATTGGAGCATTAAGGGCGTACCGCGGATTATCCAAACAACGGTTTTTACAAATGCCTTAAGGGGCAAAAAGCTGCTCATTGAGCCGAACGCGATTATAAGCCCTAAGGGCAGAGCGCCCAAAAGGGTGAGTCCGAATATCTGCAGGGTTACAAGAAAGCCCTCGCACAGTGCCTTAAATACTACCGAAACCATATTTCAATTCCTTTATATGTATAGTGTCAAATAAGGCAGAGAGCGTACCCTCTGCCTGAAAAATCAATTACTTCTGTTCGAGAATTGACTCCTGAACGCCGTATGTCTTGGCGGTTTCCATCATACTGCCGTCCGCATAAGTAGTCTTAAAGAACTCGTTGAGCTTTTCGGTAAGGTCAGAGCCCTTTCTGAAGCCTACGCCGAAGTTCTCTTCCTCGGCAACACCTACGGTGTAGGTAAGGTTTTCATAGCTTGTGCCTTCGCCGATTACCGCGCCTGCCATAATAAGGTCGATAACAGCCGCGTCCGAGGTGCCTGCCGCAACCTCCATTAAAGCGTCCGCCTGAGCGGTAACAGCGGTCACCTTGTAGTTAAGCGCCTCAAGAGCGTCCTCACCCGCAGAGCCTGCCTCAGCCGCAAAGTTTAAGTCCTTAACGCTTTCGAGGGTCTGATATTTATCAGCCTTGTCCTTGGGTACTACTACAACCTGAGTATTCTTTAAGTAGGCGTTTGTGACCGACATTCCGTTTTTAACCTCGTCGCCGATGGTCATACCGTTCCATACGCAGTCGATACTGCCGGAGTTAAGCTCCATAATCTTGTTGTCCCAGTCGATGACAACGAACTCTGCCTTAACGCCTAAGCTTTCAGCAAAAGCTCTTGCCATATCCGCGTCAAAGCCGATCCATTCGCCGCTGCCCTTGGTCTCTTCGTAATCAAGCGGAGCGTAGTCGGTGATTCCGATTACAAGCTTGCCGTTATTCTTAACGGTTTCGCTGTCGGACTTAGAGGCTGTACCGTCGCTTGATGTGGTTTCGCCGCCGCAGCCCGCAAACGCAAAAAGCAGACACGCGGTCATTAATAATGCCAATAATTTTTTCATTTTCTTCTACCCCTTCGGTATTTAATGAATACATTATACTTTATTTCGATAAAGTTGTAAAGTGTTTTTTAAAAAATAAAGCATTTTTATCACAAAATAATAAAAATGCTTTGATGGATTAGATCAATTCAATAATCGCGGCGAGGTTGCCCCGCTTGCCGCCGGTCGCTCGGTGGGAGTGAAGCTCGGTATGATTACAGCAGGTGCAAAGGTCGGCGACATCAATATTATCAGGGCTTATCCCCGCGTTAATTAAAATCTGCCGATTAGCCTCCTTCAGGTCTAACATATATTTTCCGTTTTGCTTTGGAAAAACTATGTTATCAAGCTCTAAATAAGGAATTTTCTTAAATTCGTTAATAACGGGGTCGTCAACCTCGTAACAGCAAACGCCGATTGCGGGGCCGATAGCGGCGATAATGCTTTTAGGCTCACAGCCGTATTCGTTTACCATTTTTTCTACCGTCACGCGCCCGATTTCCTTAACCGTACCGCGCCAGCCCGCGTGGGAGGTTGCGATTACCTTTTTTACGGGGTCGCAAAATAAAAGGGGAGTGCAGTCGGCGTACTGGGTTACAAGCGCAACGCCCTTTCGGTCGGTTATAAGTCCGTCAACATCATTGAAGGATTCTTTAAAAATACCGGTTCCGCAGTCCCTCTCCGTGACCTCTTTAACATTGTTTGTATGGGTCTGACGGCTCAAAACAAGGTGATTTATATCAATCCCCACACAGCCGCAAAGCCTTTTATAGTTTTCGATCACGCTGTCCCTTTTATCTCCGCCCGTAAGGCTTAAATTCATAGAGGAATACTGCCCTTCGCTTACGCCGCCTATTCTTGTGGAAAAGAGGTGACGCACCGCGCCGCACTTTTCGAGCTTTGGGAAGGTAATGTATTTAACGCCGTTTTTGTCATAAATGTTAAGCGTTTTGCTTTTCATACAGCTCTCCTTTTCGGGTCATCTCTTCTAACAGCAACCGAGAGTTGCGGATTAAAGCGTCTGCGTATTCCCCGCCTAATTTTTCGTTAATATATTTAAGGGCGTTCTTCATTTGGGGCGGTCTGGTATCCGTAGAATGGGAATCGGTTGCCAAATAGTTTGCATATCCCTTTTTAATGAGCTTTTCGGTTATCCTCCGGTAATAAGGAGAAAAAAGAGAGGAGGCATTAACCTGCGCCGGTATATTTTCACTTTTAATGAATTTCAACAGCCGTCTAAACGAGGGAGCCCTGTAATATCTTTCTATGTGGGCTATTATGGGAATTATACCCGATTTGTTTTTTAAATTTGTTATATCCTCAAAAAAGGAATCCGTTATGCAGTCATCGGTAAGCTCAAGCAGGAGATAACGAGAGCCGCCGAGGCAAAAAGCGGTTACATACTCACTTGTACCTATATAGCGGAAGTATAAAACCTCACATCCTAAATAAATACGGGGTAAAGCTTTACCGTCCGCCGCGGAGCATAATGCCTTATATGCCGCTTGGGTACGGGTCTTAAATTCTTCAAGATTATCGCAATCGGCATAGAAATGCGGCGTGGCGATAACATCCGTGATTCCGTTTTCCTTCATCATTTCAAGAAGCTTTAAGGCTTCCTCTATATCCTTTGCACCGTCGTCCACGGCGGGCAGTATATGTGAATGAATATCAAATATAATAAATTCCTCCAAACATTCAAAACGGACAGCCGCGAAATAATCGGCGGCCGCCCGTCTTAAATTAATTGCCGTAAGATCCGTAATACTTTTTACTATACCTGATTTTGTCGTAATCAGAGCCGTTAAGTATAACGCCGAGTATGTTTATATCGAGCTGTTTTACGCTTGCAACGGCGCGGCGGAGCATCTCACGGGTTGTAAATCCTGAGCGAACCACCAAGACGATGCCTCCGCATTTTTGAGCAACTATGAGAGAATCCGAAAGAATATTTACAGGCGGAGTGTCGAGAATTATGTAATCGTACTTTTCGTTCATCTCATAAAGCAATTCGTCAAAAGAGGAATCGCTGAAAATTTCGGTAGCATTTTGGGAAATAGGGCCTGAAGTTAAAACATCAAGCTTGGAATTATATTGTTGCACTGCCTCGCTTAATGAGGAAACACCGTTTAAAATACTTGTAATACCGCAATCATTCCTCATTTTGAGCTTCGTGTGAATAGTTGGACGGTGTGCGTCGGCATCAACAAGAAGTACCTTTTTGTTAAGCTGTGAAAGAGATATTGCAATATTAATCGAGGTGGTGGATTTACCGTCTGAAGCGTTAGGACTTGAAATTGACACCGTTTTTTTGTTTTGCTTGTCCAGTACGGAAATCAGGTTAACACGGATAGCTTTATATGCCTCGGAAACCGCGAAGGGCACTCTTTTTGAAGACTGAACATCAGTGTTTTCCTTTCCGGCGGAAACAGCAGAAACAGTATTTTTATTTGCCATTCGTAGGCTCCTTCCTTGAATATTCATAATATTTATATTTCTTTGCCGACGATGCCGATGAAAAATCAGGAATATTACCTAAAACAGTTAAATTACAACTGGCTTTTATGTCTTCCTCGCTTTTTATAGTTGTATTAAATATTGATACCACATAAATAACCGCATAAGACAGCAGAGCACCTGCTATTGCGGCGACAAATACGGTTTTTGAGGTTTGAGGATAAATTTTTACCGCTCTGTCCGCAGTTGTGGTTACCGCCGCTGTGGAGTTGGGAATAAATTTCAAAATATAGTCGGGAACAAGCTCTAAAAAGTTATTGACAAGGGTTTGGGCTTCCTCGGGCGTATCGGCGGTGAAGGAAGCGTCGATAAAGAGGGTGTCTTCACTGCGGCGCTTAACGGTTGCCCTGCTCATTAAATCCGTATATGAATATTTATCACCCAATTCGGAAGCAAGCTGTTTATAAATATCATTCGTGTTAAGGATATCGATTATTGTATTAGAAAGCTGAAGCGAGGCCGCAATATCAGAGCTGCTGACTTTGTTACCGGTTGTAGAGCCCGAGGCTTGTAACGCAGTATCATTAATAATCGCACCGTTGGTGACAACGATAGAGCCTGTTGAGGAATATCTTGGCTCGGCGACAAAATTGCAGTAAGAAAACGCAAGGATTGCCGCGGTTAAGGCTACGGCAATTAAAATATAAATATACTTTAAAGCAAGCTTGAGAAGATCCACTAAAGATATGTTATTCACGATATTAACACTAACCCCTTTCAACAATTACAATTAATTATAACCTGTTTACAAAAATATTGCAATAGCAATTTTTGAGATTTGCAAAAGAATTGTAAATCTCATTATAAGAATGGTAGCAATCCTTATAAACCTCAAGTATTGAGGAGCCGTCAAAGCCTTTGCTTTTAAGCACCGAAAAAAAGTTTTCAAAATCAAAACCGCCGTCGTAGGGCAGAAGACAGTCCGAGGAAATGCTGTGGTCGCTTATGTGGTAGTGCTTAATATTATCGGAAAATTCTTCAATAAGGTCATAGGGGTTATACCCACAGCGAATAGACTGCTTTAAATCTATGCAAAACTCGGCTTCCTCGCCTAAAATATTTTTCATTGAACGCAGAAATTCGATTTCTCCCGCTCTGAAGCGAACGACATTTTCCTGCAAAATATTCGCGCCGTTCTCGCGGGTGATTTCCTTAAGGCGCATATACCGCTCACAGTACTCCTCGTCGGTCAGTATGCCGTTGGGCTTTCCGCCGTGCATTATAATGTATTTAGCGCCTAATTGAGCCGCGATTTCGGAATACCTGCGGTACTGGTCCTCGGCTTCGCGGTATCTTCGGTCATAGTTTGAAAAAATCATAAATGACTCCGCAAGGGACATTGTCGGATGAATGGAAGCCACCGTTATCCCGTATTCACTTTGAATATCAAGGAGAATGTCCACAAAGCTTTGCTTTAGCTCGCTTAGAGCGTTAAAAAAGATTTCCGTGTGCTTTATCCCAGCTTTTCCGAGGTTTTCAAGCGCAACTTCGGTCTCAAGTGGGTAAAAGCAAGAGGTTGATACTCCGATTTTCACAGCCGTACTCCCTTCTTAAGTAATATTTTGCGGTGTCACAAAAACGGTTTTATTTGTTGTGTAAATAACCATTCCCGGTTTTGCGCCGTTAGGTTTTTTTACAAATTTTACCAGAGTGTAATCGACCGGAACCTGTGAAGAATCCGCCGCCTTTGAGTTTGCCGCCGCCAAAGCCGCCGCTTTTATTACGGTGTCGTCCGAAACCTCGCCGCCGCGGCACATTACTATCACATGAGATCCGGGGAAATTTTTAACATGAAACCATAAATCGTTCTTCGCGGCAAGCACGGTTGTCAAATAATCGTTTTGCCTGTTGTTTTTTCCCACAAGTATTTTATATCCCTCAGCGGAGGTGTATTCCTTAAACTGCGGGACGGATGTGCCTTTCCTTTGGCGGGCGCCGTTTTGCTTTATATAGCCCGCAAGGCTTAATTCCTCCCTGATTTCGGAAATTTCCGAAATCGATTCACAGCGGGAAATACTGTCAAGCACCGAGTCGAAATACCTAAGCTCCTCTTCATCCTTTTTTGTAAGCTCTGTGAGAGTGCGTTCGGCTGTATATGTTTTTTTATAATCCTTAAAATACTTGTCTGCGTTTTTCTGGGGTGAGAGGGCGGGATTTAAGGGAATACGAACAGGCTTCATTTCATCATAGTAGTTTTCAACCTCGGCAAATGCCGCGCCGTTTTGCAGCCTATATAGGTTTGCCTTTAACAGCTCGCCGTAAATCCTTAAGGTCTCGCGGTTTTCACACTTTTTAAGGTCGTGAAGCCGAATTGCCAGCTTCCTTTCGGTGCGGGCGCGGAGATTTGTTACAAGCTTAATTATATCCGAGGCGGAACCTTTAAGCCTTTCGGACCTTTCCCGTGCGGTATAAAAAGCGTCTAAAAGCTCGGAACAGCTCTCAAAGCTTTGTTTTGTAAACTCATTCCGGTACTGGGAAATGTCGGTATATGAAAAATCGTAGGGCGTTCCGTCCGTTTTTATGAGCATAATAGGGGAGCCGCCCTCTTTTAAATCGGTTACAATATTACTCAGTGCGGCGTTAAGACCGCCCGCAATTTCCGCTTTATAAACCGCCTCTCTGCAAACAAGGGGTGAAAAGCCGTCGATACTGTCAAGTAAGGCTTTGGCGGCGTCTCCTCCCTGAGCGCCCGCCGCCGTGCAGAGCTCTTCCGTCTTAGCGGTCAGGGGATTAAGCTTTCCTTGCTTTGCGGGGTACTCGTACTGTGCCCCGGGTAGAAGCAAGCGGTCGGCGGTCTCGGGGTCGCTTTTGCGAAGACAGTCTATAATCTTTCCGTCCGCCCCTACAAGCAGAATATTGGTCTTACTGCCTATAAATTCAGCTATAAGGCGTATTTCGGCAATATCGCCCATTTCGTTTGTATACGAAAAGGTCAGCTCGGCTATTCTTTCAAGGTCGGGTTGGGTTACCTTAATAAGCCTTGCGGCAGAGAGGTATTTTCTTATCAGCATACAAAACATCGGAGGTGTTGCGGGATTTTCATACTTGTTTTCGGTGAACTGAATACGCGCGGAGCCTTGCTTTACACAGATTAAAAGCCTTTTCGCAAAGCTTTTTTTGCGCAACAAAAGAACCAGCTCGTCCTTAGAGGGCTGGTATATTTTGTCAACATGAGAATCGTCGGCGATATTCAGTTCTTGGGTAATTAGGTATAAAAAACCGCCGTCAAATGCCATCTTTATTCCTGCTTATCTGTCAAAAGTTTTAGAATTCGGTCGGAAAGCGTTTTATAATGCAGATATTCTGCCTGCTTTTCGGGTATATTACACAGTGCGTCCGCACATTTTTTAAGGCGGATATACTGCTTTTTTATGTATAAATATCCGTCCTCGGTTTTAGGGTCTGTCTTGCCCGCAAAGTAGAAAAATTCGGGCATTTCTTTGGTTTCTCCCGTAAAATAAGCGGTAATAACAGAATACAGCTTGCCGTTTTCCTTAAGTGCGGTCTCGTTTTTAATTTCAAAGCCGTTTTCGCAAAGATACCGTCTTAAAAACTCGGGCGAGGTGGTGGGCTGTAAAATCAAGAGGGGATAGGGCTGTTTACTAAGGAGCTCGGCTCGGGATATGATATCCGAGATAACCTCGCCGCCCATACCTGCTATTATTACGGTATCGGTCTCGCTCTTCTTTACCGCCGAGAGCCCGTCACAGAGGCGTAAATCTATCCCCTTAACCCCCGAAGCCGCGACATTTTTTTTGGCGTTTTCAAGGGGCAGAGGGCGAATATCCGTAGCGATTACGCGCTTTGCGATTTTTTCTTCAATTAAATAAATCGGCAGCCGCCCGTGGTCTGTACCCACATCGCAAACCCTTGCGCCTTTCGGCACAAGGGACGCTATAAGTAGGAGTCTTCGGCTTAGAGCCATTATTTGTTTTCAAAATAACGGTTGAGCTTTTCAACAAGCTCGTCGCAGTCGGTTCCGTGAACCTCGCAAGCCTGCTCGATGCTCTCGCCTCTGGAGGCGGGACAGCCCAAGCAGTGCATACCGATTTCAAAAAAGTATTCGGCGGCACCTGTGTCCATATCTAATACTTCGCCTATAAGCATATCCTTTGTAATTTTCATTTTAAATCACCTTTCTTTTTTATTATTAAAATAATTCTGTTTTTTTATTCAAATCTGTTCTTGTGTGGTTGTAAAGCTTGCGATTGTCCATAGCCCACACCCTTGCGGAAAAATCCTCCGGGGGAGCGGCGGACACCGCCTCGCGCATTTCGTAAATACGGGA
>JAXJVI010000302.1:0-1569 GCA_036308615.1 Acutalibacteraceae bacterium
GTTAATCTGCTGTATTGAGCCGCTGTTTGAGCGGTCCCGGTTCTGTATGATGTTCTTTTTGTCGATTTTGTCGGGATGCGACAGGTCGATCTTCGCGCGCGAGGCCGCGGGCCTGCCGCTGCCTGACGCTTTTGCGGCAGGCTTTGACTTCATCTCGGACAGCTTTTTGCCCTTAAACTTCCCGCCTGCACCGCCGAGGATAGTGCCCGTCTCACCGTCTATCAGGAGCGGGCGCCCTTTAATCGGATCACCGTTGGCGTTCGCGCCGGTGCCGTTGGGATGTACTGTGATCCATTTTGCCTCATCCATCGCGGCGGTTATGCCTGTCGCATATGCCGCGCCGAGAGCAAAGGCGGCGCCGAGGCGGCGGGCTTTTGAGGGCATGGTCATGCTATCGCCCCCTCCGGCAGTGCCGGCGCCTCGGGAAAATCACCATCAGCGCGAATCTGCAACTTATACCCCTTACTTTTGTAAGTCTCTTTGTAGACGCGTTTGATGACCGTTATGGCCTTTGCGACGCTATCAGGGGATGGGTACCAGAGCTTGGCAAGCTCTATAGGTACGTTTTTCTGCATAAAATCACATTCAGCAAAAAAAAGCGAATAATCAGGATGAAAGTCAAAACCGATGATTTTGCCCCCATTATCAAACTTACCCGTCCCTGAATAGAATTCGCCGTTAACAAAGGCTACAGACTGAACGTCGCCGCCTTGTTTTATGCTTGCGAGCACAAAAGTAGCTTCCGCCATACCTCACCTCACTCAAAACCGCCGGTTGCCAGCACGCCAAGTATAAAGTTGCGTGTGTCAGGATCTTTGTCAAAAACTTCCGGTTCATGGATCATATATTCCATTCCCATCGACATAATTTCAAAATGAGGCTTGGCATTTTTGCCGTCATGAGAGTAATCCTTGCCAACATAAGGATTAAAAAAATGGTCAGGACGCGTAACTTCATCCCTCCCGTATCCGCTTCCCGGTAAAAGCTTGCTTAACCTTACTGATTTTTCACCTTGGGTTCTTTCTTTATAATAAGCCTCTTCCATGTCGCGAAGTTTAGGGAAAAGCTCCTCCATCGCGTGCGCCGTCTCGTGACTCGCAGTTCTTTCAAGGCCAAGGTTAATCCCATCCTTTGAACTGTCGTAATCGTTTGCGCTTAACCTTATCTCCCCGAAGTTACTATTGCAATAACCGCGTTTTACAGTTCTCCCTAATTCGTACTCCCCGAAAAATTTGTCGGCCATTACCTGCGGATAACACTGCATAGCCGCCGCCATCTGTTTTTTTGTTTCAATAGTCGCATTGCCCCGTATTTTTCTGGCTATTTCGTCGGCGGTTCCCGGGGTTAGTGTGTTAAAAGACGAAAAAAGCTTTTTTGCTTCCTCGGCAGTTTGCTTTACAGCTTCTCTCTTCGCGCTCGCTTGCTTAGATAATTCGTCATTTAATTGCTGTACAAGCCTCATCCGTCTTTCCTTAAAAGGCTTTACTGCATCGAATTGCCGATCAAAAACTTCCTGTTGTGCAGACCGCCATTCCTGATGTACCTCATCCGCTTTAGCTTTATCCCGAA
>JAXJVI010000303.1:0-2977 GCA_036308615.1 Acutalibacteraceae bacterium
ATATTTGGGCTTCAACAGACCTAAGTATCCACCAATTACGGGAATCCCCTCGCCAACCTAACGGTTGGCCCTCTCCCCTTTAGGCAAGGGGCGCATTGCCGCGACAGCCCCGTGAGGCTTGCGTAGTCAAAAAATGCCCCAACATTTACAAAAGAACCATAAAAAAAGAGCGGCATTAAGCCGCTCATAAAAGTTAATTATTAATCGTTTACATAAGGAAGAAGAGCAATCTGACGGGCGCGCTTGATAGCGGTGGTCAGCTCGCGCTGATGAGCGGCACAGGTGCCTGTGGCTCTGCGGGGTAAAATCTTCGCGCGCTCGGTGATGAACTTACGAAGACGGGCTACATCCTTATAATCGATAGTCTCAACACGATCAACACAGAAGTGGCAAACCTTTTTACGGGCTTTTCTGTGCATAGGTCTATCGTTTCTCTCGTTTTCCATTAGAAAAACCTCCTATTCTGAGTTGTTTAATTAAATCAGAACGGCAAATCGTCATCCGAAATATCGCCTAAATCGGCAAAATCGTTTGCGCCCGCATTGCTGAAGGATGCGACGGGAGCAGTGTCTTCAACTGCCGAAGGCGCAGAATCACGCTTAGTCTCTACAAACTGAACATTATTAGCAACAACCTCAAAGGCTGTTCTGTTATTGCCGTTCTTATCGGTATACTTGCGGGTCTGAATAGAACCCTCGATACCGATCATATTGCCCTTTTTAAAATATTTGGCAACTAATTCCGCTGTCTGACGCCACGCCACAATGTTGATGAAGTCTGTCTGTTTCTCTTCACCGGCACGGTAACGCCTGTCAACCGCGATTGAAAATGAGGTAACAGAAATACCGCTTTGAGTAGTTTTAAGCTCGGGGTCGGCGGTAAGCCTGCCGGTTAAAACAACTAAATTAAACATTTTTGTTCCTCCTTACTTTTTGATAACCATAACGCGCAGAACGCCGTCGGTAATCTTGGCGATACGTTCGAGCTCTGCAGGGAAGGACGGCTCGCTTTCAAATGTAAAGAAAACATAGTAGCCCTCTGCTTCGTCGTTGATGAGATAAGCAAGACGGCGCTTGCCCCAATCGTCAACATTCTCAATAGTACCGTTCTTAGCAATCAAATCGTTGAACTTTTCCTTTAACGCAAGGGCGGAATCCTCACCCTGAGCAACGGAAAGAACAACGGCTGCCTCGTACTTATTAGCCATTTACTTTGCACCTCCTTTTGGACATTTGGCTCCGCATAACGGAGCAAGGAGCTAATTATTTTTAATCAGCATTTTGTATTATAACAAGATTTTTCCCGATTGTCAACAAATTTCTTGATTTTACCGATATTGTATATTATAATATGATAAATTAGTTATAAGGAATGATATTAATGTTGCTGACAATCGACATCGGCAATACCAATGTTACCCTCGGGGTTTATGACGCGGGGCTTTTATCCTTTACGGCAAGGCTTGCGACAGAATCCCTTAAAACCTCCGACCAGTACGCGGTGGAGATAAAAGATATTTTAGCGCTTCACGGGCTTGATTATAATTCGGTTGAGGACTGTATTATTTCCTCTGTCGTCCCTGCCGTGGGAAAGAGTATAAGCGGTGCGGTCGCAATGCTTTGCGGAATAGTACCCTTAATGCTGGGCCCCGGCGTTAAAACAGGGCTTAATATTAAAATAGACAATCCCGCACAGTTGGGTGCAGACCTTGTGGCGGGTGCTGTAGGAGCCCTTGAGGAATACACAATGCCCTGCGTTGTAATCGATCTAGGAACCGCTACAACCTTGAGCGTGCTTGATAAAAACGGTGCATTTTTAGGCGGTACAATCGCCGCGGGCGTACGCCTAACCTTAAAAGCCCTCAGCGAAAATACCGCGCAGTTGCCCGCTATTCCTATTGAAGCTCCCCCATCTGTTATAGGGGCTAACACTACCGAAAGTATGCAGTCGGGTCTTGTTTTCGGCACGGCGGCAATGCTTGACGGTCTGCTCGATAAGATTGAAGAGGAGCTGGGCGAAACGCCGACGGTGGTCGCCACCGGGGGACTTGCGGCGGAGATTATCGCTCATTGCCGAAGAAATATAATTTACAACGAAAACCTCTTACTTGACGGTCTTCGTGTGATATACGAAAAGAATAACTGACAGCAATAACCGCAAAAGCGGATTGCATATATTATTATGAGCTCTACCGATTGTCGGAGAGCATCGGAGGTAATTTTATGTCAAATGCAAAAACCAAATCAATGAACGCCGCGTTGCTCGGTATGTTCACCGCCATCACCATTGTGCTCCAATTAATGAGCTATCTCATTAAAATCGGCACCTTCAACCTGTCGCTCGTGCTGGTACCAATAGTATTAGCGGCGGTTTTGTACGGCCCTAAATACGGCGCCGCTATGGGCGGTGTTTTCGGAGTGATAGTAGTTATCGCTTCGGTCGCGGGACTTGACGGCGGCGGTAACATTCTGTTCCAGTCAAGCCCTGTGCTTACAACCCTTGTGTGCTTAGTAAAGGGTATTGCCGCGGGCTTTGTCTCGGGTGTTATCGCAAAGGCGCTTAAGAATCTTAATTTTTATCTTTCGGTAATCCTTGCCGCGCTTGCCGCTCCTATTGTCAACACGGGTATATTCGCCGCAGCTATGCTTCTCCTTTTTAAGGATACGCTTACGGTTTGGGCAAACGGAGCGAATTTAGCCTATTACATAATCTTCGGTCTTATAGGTGTAAATTTCTTAATAGAGCTCGTTTTAAACGCGGTTCTTTCACCTGTGATCATAACCGTAACCCGCGCTTTAAAAAAGGGAATGTAAAATAACACATCAAATTCAACAGCGTATTAATTAAGCAAGAAAAAAATCAACAAGCTCGGCAAAAGCACGAAATAATGCTAATGCCAAGCTTGTTCTCTTATTAAGAGACAAATCGGGGTTTGTAGGGGTGAATTGATTAGCGCATAATGAGGCCCCCTTGTGTA
>JAXJVI010000304.1:0-3910 GCA_036308615.1 Acutalibacteraceae bacterium
ATATACGTCGAGCGCGGAGCTGCCGATATCGGTGTCGCAGGCAAGGATATTCTTCTGGAATATTCGCCCGACGTTTACGAGCTGCTCGACCTGAAGCTCGGCATTTGCCGTATGGCGGTTGCGGGCAAAAAGGGTTTTAAGGATGATACTTCAAAGACCCTGCGGGTGGCTACAAAGTTTTCTAATATCGCGCGGCAGTACTACGCCGAAAAGTGCCGAGATATTGACATTATCCACCTTAACGGCTCGATTGAGTTAGCACCGATTTTAGGGCTTTCGGATGTTATTGTTGATATTGTGGAGACCGGCAAAACCCTGCTTGAAAACAACTTAGAGCCGTTCGAGACAATAGTACCGATAAGCGCAAGGCTGATTTCAAACAAGGCAAGCTTCAAATTCAAGGCGGAAAAAATAGAAAAAATCAAAAAGGGACTTTTAGGTCTTACGGAGAATGAGAAATGATTAAGATTATGAAATACGGCGAGGTTTCGCCCGAGGAAATATTTGCCCGCGGCACGGCGGCGACCGATGTTTCGGGTATTGTGAGAGATATTATAGATAATGTAAAAGCAAACGGTGATAAGGCGCTTTACGAATACTGTGAGAAATTCGATAAGGCGAAATTATCCTCCCTTGAGGTTACCAACGAGGAAATAGACGAGGCGTTCGCGGCGGTTGAGCCTCAGTTTATAGAGATTTTAAAGCAAGCGGCGGAGAATATCCGCGCCTTTCACAAACAGCAGGTGCGCCAAAGCTTTATTTTAAACGGCGACGGCTATGTGACGGGGCAGAAAATCACCCCGATTGAAAAGGTGGGGCTTTATGTTCCCGGCGGCACGGCGGCTTACCCCTCTACCGTTTTAATGGACAGTATTCCCGCTAAAATCGCGGGCTGTGAGGAGATTTGCATTACCACTCCCCCGTCGGCGGACGGCAAGGTTAATCCCGCAATACTTGCGGCGGCGAAAATCGCAGGTGTCGACCGCATTTTCAAAATAGGCGGTGCACAGGCGGTAGCCGCCCTTGCCTACGGAACCGAAACCGTGCCAAAGGTAGATAAGATTGTAGGCCCCGGCAACGCCTTTGTTGCAGAGGCTAAGAGACAGGTTTTCGGTCTTGTTTCGATTGATATGATAGCGGGGCCCAGCGAGATTTTGGTAATTGCAGACGGCAAGAGCAACCCTAAATTTGTAGCGGCAGACCTGCTCTCCCAAGCGGAGCACGATAAAATGGCGTCGGCTGTGCTTGTGACCGACAGCGCCGAATTAGCAGAGCGGGTAAGCGCCGAGCTTGAAAGGCAGATACCTTTGCTTCCCCGTGCCGAGATAGCCCGCGTTTCGATTGATAATAACGGCAAAATCATTGTTGCCGACAATCTTTTTGATGTTATAGATGTTGCAAACGAGATAGCCCCCGAGCACTTGGAGCTTTCGGTTGACAATCCCTTTGATTACCTTGACAAAATAAAGAACGCGGGCAGTATTTTTATGGGCAGATACTGTCCCGAGGCTTTGGGCGACTATTTTGCAGGGCCTAACCATACTCTTCCCACCTCGGGTACGGCAAGATTTTCAAGTCCGCTGTCGGTTGACGATTTCGTTAAAAAATCCCAGTACACCTATTATACAAAGGACGCGCTGAAAAAATCGGCGGAATCGGTGGCTTTCTTTGCCGAAAAAGAGGGACTTTCCGCCCACGCAAGGAGCGTTACGGTGCGTTTTGAGGATGAAACAAAATGAGCAGATTTTTAAGCCAAAAATTAGCGGGGCTTGAGGCATATGTTCCCGGTGAACAGCCGCGGGACAAGCGTTACATAAAGCTTAACACCAACGAATCGCCCTATCCCCCACCCGCCTGTGTATTGGACGCAGTGGGCAAGGCGGAAATTGAGGACTTGCGGCTTTACTCCGACCCCGAGTGTACCGCACTTAAATCGGCTATAGCTAAGCAGTACGGCGTAAACACAAAAAACATATTTATCTCCAACGGCTCGGACGAGGTTTTGAATTTCGCCTTTATGGCGTACGGAGACAAGGGGGCGGTCTTCCCCGATATTACCTACGGCTTTTACTATGTTTTCGCCGATTTGTACGGCATTAACGCCGAGGTTGTGCCGCTAAGGGACGATTTTACGATCGATATAAATGACTATTGCAATAAAAACAGCCTTGTAGTGCTTGCAAACCCCAACGCGCCGACGGGTATTGCCTTAGAGCTTTCGGAAATTGAGAAAATTGTTTCCTCTAACCCCGACGGTATCGTGATTATAGACGAGGCTTATGTGGATTTCGGTGCGGAAAGCGCCGTAAAGCTTACCGAAAAATATTCAAATCTGCTTGTGGTGCAGACCTACTCAAAGTCCCGCAGTATGGCGGGGGCGCGCTTAGGCTTTGCCTTTGCAAATGAGCAAATTATTGAAGACCTTGAAAAAATCAAGTACTCCACCAACCCTTACAATATAAACAGGCTGACCCAAATTGCGGGGGCGGCGGCGCTTAAAAATCAGGCGTATTTTGACAGCAACTGCAAAAAAATCGCCGAAACGAGGGAATATGTAAAAAAAGAGCTTATAGATTTGGGCTTTACGGTTACAGACTCCAAGGCGAATTTCCTATTTGCCAAAAGCGATAAAATAGGCGGTAAGGAGCTTTACCTGTCCCTTAAGGAGCGCGGGGTTTTAATAAGGCATTTTGAAAGCGAGCGAATTAAGGACTTTAACCGCATTACCGTAGGCAGTCGTGAGGAAATGGAAATATTCCTTAAAAATGTGGGTGAAATTATAGGAGGCAAGCTATGAGAACCGCGGAAATTAACAGAAAAACCAATGAAACCGATATTAAGCTGAAGCTGAATTTAGACGGCACAGGCAAGAGCGAAATCGCCACAGGCTGCGGCTTTCTTGACCATATGTTAACCCTTTTTGCCCGTCACGGCGGGTTTGACCTTACCGTTTCCTGCAAGGGAGACACCTATGTAGATTACCACCACACGGTGGAGGATATAGGCATAGCCTTAGGTGATGCGTTTAAATCCGCCCTCGGCGATATGAGGGGCATTACCCGTTACGGAAGCTTTATTCTTCCTATGGACGAGGCGCTTATTATGACGGCGGTGGATATTTCGGGACGGTCGCATTTGTCTTACGATTTAACAATCCCCGCCCAAAAGGTCGGCGATTTTGACACCGAGCTTGCAGAGGAGTTTTACTTAGGGTTTGTACGCCACGCGGCGGTGACCTTACATATAAAACAGCTTAGCGGCACAAACTCCCACCACATTATTGAGGGAGCGTTTAAGTCTGTATCAAGAAGTCTTGCGGCGGCGGTTAAAATCGACCAAAACCGCAAGGATGAAATTCCGTCCACAAAAGGTGTGCTTTAAATGATTGCAATTATTGATTACGGCGTGGGCAACCTCTTTTCCCTCTCCTCTTCCCTAAAAGCGGTGGGAGCAGACGCGGTTATTACGGGGGACAGTAAGCTTATACGAAAAGCCGACAAGCTGATACTCCCCGGTGTGGGCGCCTTCGGCGACGCTATGGAAAAGCTAAAAGCCGACGGGCTCGATAGGCTTATAAAAGAGGAAACCGCTTTGGGCAAGCCGCTCCTTGGTATCTGCCTTGGTATGCAGCTTTTGTTCGACAAAAGCTACGAGTTCGGGGAGCATTTTGGTCTGGGGCTTATTAAGGGCGAGGTTGTGCCGATGGAGGGCAGAATACCCCAAAGCCTTAAAATACCCCATATCGGCTGGAACGCCATTAGCTTAAAGGGCGACTGCCCGATTTTTAAAAACAACAAGGACGGCGATTTCGTTTATTTCGTTCATTCCTTTTTTGCGGACGGCTGTGAGGAAAGCGTTACCGCCACCACCGAATACGGCATAAAAATTACCGCGGCGGCGGCAAATAAAA
>JAXJVI010000305.1:0-4400 GCA_036308615.1 Acutalibacteraceae bacterium
AATAAACAAGCTTGGCAAAAGCACAAAAATAAAGCTTTTGCCAAGCTTGTTTGCTTTTTTAAGAGATTAATCGGGGTTTGTAGAGGTCTTTGATTAGCTGATAATAAGGCCCCCTTGTGCAAAGGGGGCTGTCGAGCGTAGCGAGACTGGGGGATACTTAGGTTTGTAGAAGCCTAAATATATCCCTCCACCGCCGTTCGGCGGTCCCCCTCCCTTTAGGCAAGGGAGGCTATGACAGCTATCATTTTAGCTCTATAAACCCCGATTTGTTTTTTTACAGCCCACTTCAGAGTACAACCCATAGGCTACAGCGTTTTTGTTAATGATATTAATCCTCCTCCAACAGCTTGGACGGGGGAATATTTAATACTTGGGCGATTTTAAATAAGGTTTCCAATGAAACACCTCTAACTGTACCGGTACCTTCAATTTGGCTCAAAAAATTAACGCTCTTATCAATCTTTTCGGCGAAGACTTCTTGAGTATATCCTGCTTTCTTTCTGTAATAGGCTATCTTTAAGCCTAATGTAATATATTTTTCGGGGAATTCAGTTTTCATATCAACGCCTCCTTGCTTGAAAATATTTTAACAATTAAAGAGGCTCTTTATAACTTACTCAATATAAGATAATATTTACTTTAAGTAAGTAATTGTGTATAATGAATTTATAATTATTTACTTAAAGGTGGTAAAATCACAATGAAAGAAAAAACCTGTTGCTTTATCGGTCACAGAAAAATTGAGGAGACTTCTAAGCTTAGAGGGGAATTATATGAAATCATAGAAAGGCTGATTAAAGACGAAAAGGTTGATACATTCCTTTTCGGGAGCAAAAGCCGATTTAACGACTTGTGCCACGAGCTCGTGACCAAAATAAAAGAAAAATACCCTCACATAAAGCGAGTTTATGTGAGGGCAGAATATCCGTATATCGATGATAATTACCAAGCTTATCTTTTAGAAAATTATGAGAATACATACTATCCTGAAAAAATAATCGGAGCAGGTAAAGCCACCTATGTAGAACGCAACTGTGAAATGATAAATAACTGCCGCTTTTGCGTAGTCTATTATGATGAGCAAAACGCCCCCACCACCCGCAAAAGCGGCACTAAAACCGCTCTTGATTACGCCGTAAAGCATAAAAAAGAGATTATAAAATATCCAAGATCTTGAAATGTCCCATAAGGTTAAAACAATAATTTAAAAACCGATCTGTCATAAAAACAGGGTACAGCCCTGCTTTTTGAAATGTTCAATTTTCTTATCTATAAGCTCCTCTGAGACGTTAAGCTCATCAGCCAAACAGCTTTTGCACATAAACTCAGTGCTTCCGCGGTTTATAAACTTTTTATATGCGCCGATGTCAACGCTGTTAAGCTCTTTTCCGCAACGAATACAGCGCGTCATTACGCGTCAACAACCTTACAGCGGTATACCAATGAATCAAATGCTTCCAGACCCCTGATTAATGTTCCGTTTTTAACGGTTACGGTTTCTCCGTTCCAAACATTGTGCATTTCGAGAGTTTTTCCCGTGCTTTCGGGAAGTCCCAGCTCATCAAGGAGAAACTTTACAGTCACCTTTTTATCAGTCAAATTGAAGAATCCAACCGCTATATCACCGTTTTCAAGGGTGCGGGCATAAGCTTTAATATTACTGCCCTCAAAAAGTGAAAGCTTGAATACCTGACGGCAATCGGCATCCTGATTAATCTTGATAAGCTCTTTATTTGAAAGAATATCAAGGGTTTCCTTATTCATATTGCGTATGTCACAGCCTATCATAAGGGGAGAGCCGAGCAACGCCCATATTGAAAAATGGGTTTTATACTGTATATCGTTAAGTCCCTCAAGACCTACATTACCCTTGCCGTACATTCCGACAATAAGCATATCCATATCATTAAAGCAACCTGCACCGCCGTAGGGAAGAATATTGTCCTGAATCTCGGTGAGATTTCTTACCGATTCCCAGTTGTCAAAAATATCGCCTGTTGAACGCCACATATTAGCACCCGTTTCACGAATCCACTCGGCGGTATTGTCCGCACCCCAGGTACAGGCGCTGAAAAGAATGTCGCGATCGCAGTTTTTAAGGGCAAGACCCATACGGCGGAAGAGATATTTGCCGTGAATAATATTGCTGTGATAGCAATAATCGTATTTAAGGAAATCAACGCCCCATTCCGCAAAGGTTTTCGCGTCAATAAACTCGTGTTCAAAGCTTCCCGGATAGCCCCCGCAGGTCAGATTTCCCGCGCAGGAATACATACCGAATTTAAGTCCCTTTGAATGTATGTAATCGGCAACCGCTTTCATTCCGTGAGGGAACTTTTTGGGATCGGCTACAAGACGCCCGTTTTCGTCGCGCTCTCTAAGCGACCAGCAATCGTCAATTACAAGGTATTCATATCCGAGCTCTAAAAGTCCTGTTTCGACCATTTTATCTGCGGTGTCGAAAATCAGCTGTTCATTAATGTCTGCCCCAAAGGTGTTCCATGAGTTCCAGCCCATAGGCGGTGTATTTTTAATCATTGCTATTGACCTCCATAGAAAAATATTGTAAACTGATTATAGATTAGAACACCTTTAATTTCCATAGTTTTTTGTTTCAGAAATATGGAAAATCGTTTCATCTTAACGGAGGAAAATATGCAGAAATCAAAAGTCTCAAAGCTTATATGCTGCAGCTGCGGGAGACAGAACTGTGCCGATATGCATTCTTGCGGGCCATGTTTCCGAACGCAGTATATTGTTCATTATATAATTCGAGGCAGCGGTTATTATATTTGCGAGGGAAAAACTCACTATATTACCGCGGGTCAAAGCTTTTTGATACGGCCCTTTACCGAGGTGCATTACTACCCCGATGAAAATGACCCGTGGGAATATACCTGGATAGAATTTTCGGGGGAAGGATTTTTGCTTTTGCTTGATAAAATTAAGTTTTGCGAAGGCGGTTGCGTAATAGACTATATCAATCCTGAATTGATTTTGCCGCTTTATGATTATATTTGCGGTATATGGTATAATACCGGCAGAGTGCTGTTTGATTCCACCTCGAAAAATATTGCGCTTGCCATTCTTTCGGTCTATTCCGAGCTATTTCCGATAAGCGGGCAAAGAATGTGCGAAAGTTTTTATTTTGATTCTGCACGCACAATAATCCGCAGCTCATACCACAAGGCGGAATTCGGGCTTGAATCGATATGCAGAGAGCTCAATATAAGCCGCGCAACGCTGCACCGAAGCTTTATAAAAAGCTGCGGCGTTTCTCCCGGTGCGTATCTTGCGGCTTACAGAATAGAACGCGCCAAAGAGCTATTAAGGAGGGGAGTAGCGGTAAAGGCGACCGCGCTTTCCTGCGGATTTGCAGATCCTCTGTATTTCTCTAAGGCATTCTGCAAGGAGGAAGGGATTTCGCCGCGGGAATTTCGCCGACTATTTGAAATCCAATAATACAAATTTTAACTAATAGGCTTTTGAGACGCCCATAAAATTTAACATTTGCGTGCTTCATTCTTAACATCAAAAAATATTGACAAAGACGCTTTTTCGTCATATAATTAATATGTAAATCCCGTTATACATGAAAGCAAAGGGCAGCGTACAGCAACGCACACCGTTCCTTCGCAATTCACCCTTTTGCGTTTCGGTTTGGCGGGGATTTTTTAGTTTGATTAGACTATAATAAATATAAAAAGGGGGAAATAATATGCCGGAAGAAATTCTTGAGCTTGTTGAGGGGAAGAAGTATGCCCGATTGCGAGAATTGCTTTCGGATATGAACCCCGCAGATATAGCGCAGATTTTGGAGGAGGTTCCCGAAAAGGAGCTGCCTGTTATCTTCCGTATTCTTCCTAAGGAGCTTGCCGCCGAGGTTTTCGTTGAAATGGACTCCGAAATGCAGCAGCTGCTTATAGAAGCCTTCAGCGATACCGAGCTTCGCGAGGTTATGGACGAGCTTTTTATGGACGATACGGTTGACATTATCGATGAGATGCCTGCCACCGTGGCAAAGCGAATTTTGCGCCAGACCGACGCTAAAACCCGCAAAATGATAAATCAGCTTTTGGCTTACCCGGACGACAGCGCGGGCAGCATTATGACCACCGAGTATGTTGATTTAAAGAAAAATATGACGGTGGACGAGGCCTTCGACCGTATCCGTGAGGTCGGTCTTGATACCGAGACGATTTATACCTGCTATGTTATAGACAGAAGCAGGCGCCTGCTCGGTATTGTCACCGTAAAGGACTTATTGCTCAATCCTAAAACCCGCGTTTTAAGTGATATAATGGACGAAAACATTATATTTGCAAACACCCTTGACGATAAGGAAGAGGTTGCGGGTCAGTTTGAAAAGTACGACCTTATGGCTCTGCCTGTTGTCGATA
>JAXJVI010000306.1:0-1547 GCA_036308615.1 Acutalibacteraceae bacterium
ATAAATAATATAGCATAATCCCGCCCTTAGAATTGATTTTGTAAAACCGCACAGCGCCGCCATAAATAAAACGGTAATCAAAACGGTTATCGCCTTAAGATAACGGTTATAAATAATTTTCTCTATAAGATTACTGACAAGCGAAACTATGATTGCTAAATGCATACCCGAAACCACCATTAAGTGGCTTACTCCTGCGGCTTTTAAATTGGCGTAAAAACCGTCCGATAAATAGGAACGGTCGCCCACCGTTAAAGCGGTAAGGGTTGCCGCCTCTTTATAATTCATATTTGAAAAAAGTGTATCAACAATATAGCGGCGCAGCTTATTAACCCTTGAAATAACAAAACTGCCCTCACCGCTGTAAACGGTAAGGTCATCCATATTGCCCGTAAGATAGATTTTATCGGAATAATCGCTCGACCTGTATTTGCCGTTTATCTTGCTTAATTTAACTGTGGCAATAATTTTATCCCCGTATTCAAAGCCGCCTTCGTTGCAAAAGACCAATATCCGTGTGCCGTCCTTTAGCCCGCCGCAGTCACGCGCTTTAACAACGGTGGAATAATATTCCCCGTGACTAACCGGTGTTTCAATAACAGAAAAACCGCCCTTGACCGTAACACCGTCGGAGCCGCTCACTTCATCTATCTTATTATAAGCAGTAAGGACGCTCACCGAAGTCGCAATCAGCATAAATACCACAAATATGTAAGCAGGATAAACACCCTTTTGCAGTAAAAAGAAGAATAGCAAAATCAGTATTAACCCTAAAAAGAAAATCGCCGTGCGGGAATAAAAACCGATAACACACAGCGCAGAAGCACAAAGCCCGCATAAAAGCATCGGCCGTCTCTTAAGGTAGTCAACCACTTTTCTATCCTCCCTATCCCCTATTTCAAGTAAATAATACAACATTTTTCGACAATTTTCAACTTTGCGCTCAGAATATTAAATAATTTTCTCGATTTTGCTTGACAACAGCCGTAAAAATTAATATAATTACCTATGCTGATATTTTAAGCCACACGCTTTAATATCCGAAATACGGAGACGTATCGAAGTGGTCATAACGGACATGACTCGAAAAAAACTCGGCTATGTCACTTGTTCGTCCTCGCAAACCCGCTTGTTATCGGGCTTTTTGCGACTTTCGAATGCACTTTTGAGAATTTCTTTCTCGCAGTTTTCTCACATTTTTCTTTTGTCTGCTTTAACAATTTCATATGGAGATGTATCGAAGAGGTCATAACGAGAACGACTCGAAACATAGTCGGGTCTGTCACGCGCTTTTCTCCGTAAACCCTTTATTTATCGGCGTTTACGCCACGTGCATTTGCACTTTTGAAAACTTGCATCTCGCAGTTTTCTCGCAATTTAGGTATTAGGCTTTGCCTTTACAATTTTATATGGAGACGTATCGAAGTGGTCATAACGGGGCTGACTCGAAATCAGTTAGGGAGCAATCCCCCGCGAGTTCGAATCTCGCCGTCTCCGCCAAGGACTCCTTGAAGGTTTTATCCTTCAAGGAGTTTTCTCTTTTATCC
>JAXJVI010000307.1:0-4029 GCA_036308615.1 Acutalibacteraceae bacterium
CGACGAAGTTGACAAAATGTCCCAAAAGCTGGGGCTTTCAGCAAAGTCATATCAAGAGTGGGATTATGTTTTAGGTCAGGCAGGCGTTGACATTACGTCAATGACAACGGGTATGAAAACCCTGACAAATCAGATCGACAAAGCCAAAAACGGCAACGAGGACGCGACAAACCGTTTCAAAAAGCTTGGACTGTCTATCAGCGACTTAAAAACCATGTCGCAGGAGGACATTTTTTCCAAAGTTATCAGCGGTATGCAGTCCATGTCGGACAGTACCGACCGTGCCGCGCTTGCAAATCAAATATTCGGCAAGAGCGGTCAAAACCTTGCCCCGCTGTTTAATGAAACTGCAGCTTCAACAGAGGAGCTAAAAAAGAAAGCCAACGAACTCGGCTTTGTCATGAGCGACAAAAATGTAAAATCCTCTGCCGCTTTTAAAGATTCTCTTGATACTTTGCAACGTTCTTTTGACGGTGCCAAAAATAATATTTTAGGCAATATGCTGCCGTCTTTGTCCACTTTAATGACAGGCTTTGCAGAATTGGCAGCAGGTTCAGACGGTGCAGGCAAAAAAATCGAAACAGGTGCGGAAGGAATTGCTAAAAAACTCACAGAGGCAATTCCGAGCATAACAACTGTTCTTACAAAAATTACATCAGCTATTATAAAAGCCGCGCCAAATATTTTTAAAACGCTAACCAATGAAATAAGCAAAAGCTTGCCGGAGTTTGTAAAATCTTTTAATGTTTTACCTCTTTTATTACCTGAAATAATAAATTCGGTCGAATCAATTTTCAAAAGCATTGTTGACGCTTTGCCCGAATTGATTAAATCAATAGTCACGGCGCTACCTACGCTGATACCGCAGTTAATAACCGCCATAGTCAACATGGCTACATATTTAATGGAACATATCAGCGAGATTTTACAGCCGATTATTGATAATCTTCCGAACATAATCAAATCAATCGTTGATTCGCTTATCGACAATTTGCCTACGCTGATTCAGGGCGTAATAACTATGATTCTGGGCTTGGTTGACGCCGCTCCGAAAATCATTTTGAGCCTGCTCGACGCTCTGCCCGATATCATAGAAAAAATAATTGCCGGACTGCTTGACTGTCTGCCGCAGCTGATCGAGGGCTGGATTGAAATAGTAACGCAGATCGTTGAACATTTACCCGAAATCATCGAGGGACTAATCAAGGCGATACCGAGAATCATTGTTTCAATTGTGCAGGCGTTAGTCAAAGCCGCGCCGAAGCTCTGGGAATCGTTCACACAAATTTTCTCAAAAGCATGGGAAAAGGTACAGGAAGTTTTCTCCGCTGTCGGCACATGGTTCAGTGATATTTTCTCGGGTGCGTGGGAAGGAATTAAAACCGCATGGGACGGTGTAAAGAAATTCTTCCAAGGTATTTGGGACGGCATTACAGGCGTTTTCAAAGGTATCGGCACATGGTTCAGCGACCGCTTTAAAGACGCGGTTTCCGGCATAAAGGGCGCGTTCAACGGCGTAAAAGATTTCTTTAAGAAATTATGGGAAGGTATCTGGGGCGTAATCAAAAAGCCTATTAACTGGATAATAGGCGGTATAAACTCAGTTATTTCCGGTATCAATTCATTATCTCTTGATATACCCGACTGGGTGCCGTTCGTAGGCGGTCAGCACTGGGGCATGGATATACCCAAAATTCCGCTATTGGCGGCAAAAGGCGGTATCGTTGACAAGCCGACCAACTTGATCGCGGGCGAAGCCGGCAGAGAAGCAATAATTCCCCTTGAGCGCAATACTCAGTGGATAAAATCGCTTGCTTCCGAGCTTTTAAGCGCTATGGCAACGGTTACAGGCGGTTCAACAACAACAACAAATACTTCAAGCCGTAATTTAAGCAATAATTCAACATGGAACTTTACGCAGGTCATCAACGCCCCCGAAGCTCCGTCACGGCTTGAAATTTATAGACAGACACAAAATATTATTTCTCTTGCAAAAGCTACGGGAGGTAATTAATGTATACAGCTAAAATTCAAAACTCGAGTGGAGCTTTGCTTAACCTCACTCAAAATGAAAGCGCCTATCAGGTCACGTCCATAACGGGCTTGACCTCGGCAGGCGCAACAGTTAACGTCACGTCGCTTGCGGGTATCGCGGGCGGCGTGTTCAATTCATCGCATGTAAATACGCGAAATATCGTAATAACTCTCTCCCTCTGCGGCGATATCGAGGCTAACAGGCTGCAGCTTTACAACTACTGCCCTGAGGGTGAGAAAGTACGTTTAATATACAGCAACAGCATTGTCGGTGAGGTTTATATTGACGGCTATGTTGACAAAATGGAATGTCCTCAGTTTGTACAAAACGAGGTCGCGCAGATTTCAATAATCTGTGATTATCCGTATTTTCAGAGTACAACGCCGTCCTCCGTGTCAACGGGAGCCTCAATCAGTTTCAACAATCCGTCAACCGTCAGCAGCGGAGCAATTTTCCGTGTTTCCATTCTTCAGTCCGTTTCATCGTTCGAAATCACCGACGGCAGCGGCAATTCACTCAAATTCGCGCACCCAAACGTTCCCTTGTTTTTTACTCAGGGGTCAACTATAAACATCAACACTCAGCAGGCACACAAGTCCGCAACCATAACGCGGTCCGGAAATACATCAAATATTATCAGTTATCTGGTGCAGGGCTCGATATTCTTCCAAATCGTGCCCGGCCAAAACTCATTTGATGTTACGGATCCCGACAGTTACCGCGTCGGACTGTTCTATAACAAAACTTTCCGAGGTGTTTAAATGATTTTTTATGTATACACAAAGGCATTAACACTGGCGGGTATAGTTGACGTTTATAAGTCGGCAATCTGGAACAACCGATATAATACTCTCGGTGACTGTGATTTGCAGTTGCCTGCAACAACCGAAAATCTGCAGTTGTTAAAAATCGGCTATTTTCTGGCACGGACCGACGACACAATGGTTTGTCAGATCCGGAAGATAGAAATTGACACCTCTACCGAAAGCGGCAATTATCTCATTGTTACGGGCAAGGACGTCAAGGGGCTGTTAGATCAGCGCATTGTCTGGGGAATCGAAGTATACAACACAACGTATGAAAACATGATCCGCACGATGATTACAAATTCATGTATTGCCCCGACGAACAACAACCGCCGTTTATGGACAGGCTATTCAAATATTCTCGCCCTCGGAGCTGACGCAGGCTTTACGGATACCGTCAAGGAGCAAATCAGTTATAAAAATGTCGGTGAAAAAATCCGCGAAATCTGCGCGATGAAGCACTGGGGTTACCGTGTTGTCATGAACTCGGTTAGGGATAGACTGCTGTTTGAGCTTTACGCAGGCGTTGACCGCTCAGGAAGCGTCGTTTTTTCACCTCAGTTCGATAATTTGAAGCAATCAAAGTTTACTACCGATTGCACAAATATGGGCAATTCGGCGTTAATAGGCGGTCAGGGTGAGGGCACAGAGCGAATTATGACTGACGTAGGCGACACACAGTATATTGAACGCCACGAGCTGTTTGTTGACGCAAAGGACATTCCTGATAAAATCACATGGGAGCAGCTAACCTCGGCATATCCCACGGGAAGCGGCGGCAATACGGGCTATATATCCAATCATGGAACAAATTATTTTTATCGAATGCACAATATCACATTTCCAATTTTCAGCCAGACGCAGGAAGCCGCGCTCATTGATGAATATCCGAGCGGCGTGTTTAATCAGGCGCATACGACCTATACTGTAACGGACGCGATTATTGCCGATTTGCCAAACGATAACCCGCAGGCAAGTGACAGCGTAACAATGCGCGACAGTTTGTACGATATTTATTTGATTAACCGAGGCTTGGGGAAAATTGCGGAATACGGCGAAAAAGTCAGCTTTGACGGAGCAATCATTCCCGATGTTACCTATAAATATCGCACCGATTACAACCTCGGCGACATTGTGACCGTCGAGGACGAATACGGCAATTCAAAATCGGTTCGAATAACCGAAGCG
>JAXJVI010000308.1:0-2349 GCA_036308615.1 Acutalibacteraceae bacterium
ATCTTAACAGAAAGACCCTCACTGTTGCCGAAATAGGCGAGGTGGTCAGGCTTGTAAAGTCTGTCTCCCCCGAAACATACGTTGTGGTGGATAACTGCTACGGCGAATTTACCGAAAAAAAAGAGCCCACCGAGGTGGGGGCGGATTTGATCGCGGGCTCCCTTATTAAAAACCCCGGCGGCGGAATTGCGCCCACGGGCGGTTATATCGCGGGTAGAAAAGAGCTTATTGAAATGTGCGCGGCAAGGCTTACCTGCCCCGGCGTCGGTCGAGAGGCGGGAGCTACCTTAGGTCACAGCCGCGAGCTGTATATGGGGCTTTTTTCCGCTCCCCATGTTGTGGGCGAGGCGCTTAAAACCGCTGTGTACTCCTCGGCGCTTTTCGAGAGCTTAGGCTTTGAGGTCACGCCTAAATTCACCGAAAAACGGGGCGATATTATCCAATGCGTGACCTTGGGCTCAAGGGAGGGGCTTATCGCCTTTTGTCAGGGTATGCAGTCGGGCGCGCCGGTCGATTCCTTTGTAGTGCCCGAGCCTTGGGCTATGCCGGGTTATACCGACGAGGTTATAATGGCGGCGGGGGCGTTTACTTTAGGCGCTTCAATAGAGCTTTCGGCGGACGGCCCGCTTCGAGAGCCCTATGCCGCCTGGATGCAGGGCGGGCTTAATTTCCACAGCGCCCGCGCTGGTGTGCTGTTAGCGGCGCAAAAAATGCTTGAAGCAGGCAAAATTAAACTTTAGTCCAATGACTAATATGGAGTGAAAATATATGAAAAAGGTTTTTTCGGGCGAGGTTTACGAGGTTTTGCCCACATCAGGCGGTATAATTTTTTCCTATTGCAAGGATGTTATCGAGGAAAAAGCCTTGGTCGGTTATAAAATGATTACCTTTGAAAACGGCAGATTCACCGATATTGTCAATACCATATATCTGCTGACTAAATTCGGAAACAACTATAAGTCGGTTGCTATGCAGTGCGATAACTATATCACCGAAAAATCCATAGTGCTACCAAACGGCAAGGTATTTTTGCTTTCGCAGGACGGTACTGCCAGACTTTTGGGAGCTGACGCAGTTTCGGTATGGACCGGGGAGCTTAAATACCGCGGCTGCAACGCCACCGACATCGCACTTTATAAAAACGCGCTTTGGGCAAGCTTTGCGGACTGTAATGTACTGCTCCGCTACAATCTTACCACAATGCGGGAGGAGCTTAGAATCGGGGGAAACAAATCCCCCTTCAACAAGCCGTCGGGGCTTTTCGTTGAGGGGGATTCGGTTATGGTAAGCAATGTGGGCTCTTCAAAGCTTACGGAAGTAAACCTCGAAACCTACAGCGTTTTTGATTACGAGGAATTCCCTGAGCCTGTAAAGCAGTATGTAAAGGTCGGCGACAACCGCTTCGCAGTGCTTGCTTCGGGACTTTATCTTATTTAGATGTTAGATATTAGACTTTAGATATTAGACGGCGGGGCTGTAAAAAAGTGTTTTAAAACCTTGTGCAGTAAACGAACTATTCGTTTTGTCAGTTTTTCTTTTACCACAACAGTAGTCACAGGTATATGCGGCGACTGCGTCATAAAGTATGCCTGAGAATCAAAGGGAGCGGCGCTGTGCTTGCGGCTATAGCACCCGTCGGAAAGCATAAGGCTTGCCTTTGACGAGTCATTAAGCTGGGAATTAAGCATCCACTTGAGGTGTTCACGAAGCTGTGGATCATATACCGGACAGGCGATTTCCATGCGGCGGTTTAGGTTACGGGTCATCAAATCCGCCATGATTTTTTCACGAAAAATAATTTTGAAGCTTTGCCCGTCTATTCTGTATAAAGTAAGACGGACTGAGTTAGAGCCTATATCTATTACCGCTTGCTTCATTCGTCTGCCGCCTCTGACACCGAAATTGTATCATCCTCAGCTTTTTCCTCTATAGCAGCCATTTTTTTAGTCTTAGGCGCATAATCAAGAGTAACGGTTTTATAAATCATTTCAAAATTCCTTTCGTCATAAATAATCATATATATGCTTTAGATAAATTATAACCGAAGATTGTTAAATTGACAGGCGCGGTAAGGTTAAAAATATGTTAAGTAGGTTATGGGAAGCTCCTATTCAACCCTCGTGTAAGTTTTGCTTAATTTTTTCTGCACAGCTTTTGTCCAAACAAATGTGTATCGGTCATCAAGCCTGCCGAACAGAAATTTCAAAGGCGGATTAATTAAGCAAATAAACAAGCTCGGCAAAAGCAATAAAATAAAGCTTTTGCCGAGCTTGTTTGATTTTTAAGATACAAATCGGGGTTTGTGGAGGTGAATTGATTAGCGCATAATGAGGCCCCCTTGTGTAAAGG
>JAXJVI010000309.1:0-4658 GCA_036308615.1 Acutalibacteraceae bacterium
GTGTAGATTTGTTAACATTTTTGTGATATAATTCGCTTGTTATTTTGAAATTTTGAGGTTATGAATATGGGTAATGAAAGCAGGCCGGCTGAGTATTCCCTCGGTATAGATATTGGCTCAACCACCGCAAAAATCGTACTTCGCAAAGGGGAAGAGGTGCTTTTTGAGCGCTATGAGCGCCACTTTTCACAGGTGCGCGAAAAAACGGCGGAGCTTCTCAGGCTTATAAGCGGAATCACAGGGGACGGCGAGATTACCGCCGCTATTTCAGGCTCGGCGGGTCTTGGTCTTGCCGAGGCGGCGAATATTCCGTTCATTCAAGAGGTTTTCGCCACGGGTGAGGTTGTAAAGCTTAAAGAGCCGGACACCTCCTGTGTAATTGAGCTTGGCGGCGAGGACGCGAAGATAATCTTCTTCGACGGCGGACTTGACGAACGAATGAACGGCAGCTGTGCGGGCGGCACGGGCGCATTTATCGACCAGATGGCGACCCTGCTTAATATAACAGTTGACGAGCTTGATAAGCTCAGTCTTGACGCGGGAAGACTTTATCCTATAGCGTCCCGCTGCGGTGTTTTCGCTAAAACCGATATTCAGCCTCTTTTAAACCAAGGCGCGCGCAAAGAGGATGTTGCCGCAAGTATCTATCAGGCGGTGGTAAATCAAACCATCGCGGGACTCGCGCAAGGTAAAAAAATTCAGGGTAAGGTGCTTTTCTTAGGTGGCCCGCTTTATTACTGTAAGGGCTTGGGGCTTCGCTTTAAGAAAACATTAGGGCTTGACGACGAACACGCGGTATTTCCCGAGTACGGGCGTTATGCCGTGGCTTTGGGCGCCTCTTATTTTGCCGAAAAACAGCAGGATACATACACCATAGATTCACTAATAAAGGCTGTAGAAAACGCGGGCTCTGTATCTTCGGGAAAAGGCAGACTAAAGCCGCTTTTTGCAAATGAGGACGAATATAAGGAGTTTGTCAACAGGCACGCGAAATCCACGGTTAAAAAGGCGGATATTGCCGAATATAAGGGCAAAGCCTATCTTGGAATAGACTGCGGCTCCACTACCACAAAGCTCTGCCTTTTGACCGAAAGCAACGAGATTTTATACTCTTATTACGCCTCTAATCAGGGCAATCCCGTGGAGATTGTAAGGGAACAGCTTACCGAGATTTATTCTCTTTTAGGGGATAGAATTGTAATTGCCGGCTCTGCCGTTACTGGCTACGGAGAGGAGCTTATTAAGCACGCCTTTTCGGTGGATTACGGTATTGTCGAGACCATCGCCCACTATACCGCCGCTAAATATTTTGAGCCCGACGTCGGCTTTATTTTAGACATCGGCGGTCAGGATATTAAGTGCTTTAAGATAAGAAACGGCGCTATTGACAGCATTATGTTAAACGAAGCCTGTTCTTCGGGCTGCGGCTCCTTCCTTGAAACCTTTGCAAAGGCCATGGGCTATTCTATTGAGGAGTTTGCCGAAAAGGGGCTTCACGGTAAAGCGCCTGTTGATTTGGGAAGCCGCTGTACCGTCTTTATGAATTCCTCGGTTAAGCAGTCGCAAAAGGACGGTGCTTCTGTTGAGGATATATCGGCGGGACTGTCTATAAGCGTTGTTAAAAACGCCCTTTATAAGGTTATCCGCGCCTCCTCTGCCGACGAGCTCGGGGAAAAAATCGTAGTTCAGGGCGGCACATTTTATAATGACGCGGTTCTGCGCGCCTTTGAAAGGGAAATAGGTCACAATGTTATCCGCCCCTCTATCGCGGGACTTATGGGCGCATACGGCGCGGCGCTTTACTCTAAAAAATGTAAAAAGTCAAAAATAATAGACAGTGAAAGCCTTAAAAGCTTCGCCCACACCTCGAAATCCGCCGTTTGTCAGGGCTGTACCAACCATTGCAGACTGACCGTAAACTCCTTTGGCGGCGGCAAGAGGTTTATTTCGGGCAATCAGTGCGAAAAGGGACTGGGAAAAACCGTAACTGAAGAGCCGCTCCCTAACCTCTACGAGTTTAAGCGGAATTATCTTACTTCCTTAAAATCCGAAGAGGGAACACGCGGAACCGTAGGTCTGCCGCTGGCGCTCGGTATGTACGAATTACTGCCCCTGTGGCACGGAATTTTTACGAAATTAGGCTTTAAGGTCAAGGTTTCGCCAATGTCCACACGGCGCACCTACGAAAAGGGTCAGTTTTCCATTCCGTCGGACACCGCCTGTTATCCCGCAAAGATAATGCACGGTCATATTGAAGTCCTTATTGAGGACGGTGTTGACGCGATTTTTTACCCCTGTCTTACCTACAATATGGACGAAAAAATGACCGACAACCATTACAACTGCCCTATAGTAGCATATTATTCCGAGCTTTTAAAGGGTAATGTTGAGGAGCTTTCAAGGGTAAAATTCCTTTATCCTTACCTTAATATTAATGATAAAAAGGAGCTGGCTAAAGAACTCTACGCCTACCTTGCAAAATTCTTTGACGGAATTACTAAGTCTCAGGTTAAGTCGGCGGTTAATTTCGGACTTAATGAATATGACAAATATATGCAGGCGGTAAGGGACGAGGGCGCGAGAGCGCTGGACTTTGCCCGCAAAAATAATAAACGAATTATGATTCTGGCGGGCAGACCCTACCACATAGACGCGGAGATCGGTCACGGAATAGATAAGCTTGCAAATTCTCTCGGCTTTGTTGTGGTGAGCGAGGACAGCGTTTTTCGCCTTGCCGAGCCCTTTACGGTAAAGGTTCTTAACCAATGGACCTACCACGCAAGGCTTTACCGCGCGGCACGCTATGCCGCGGAGCATAATGATACCGAGCTTGTTCAGTTGGTTTCCTTCGGCTGCGGGGTGGACGCTATCACTACCGACGAGGTGCGTTCAATACTCGAAAGCGCGGGAAAGTACTATACACAGATTAAGATTGACGAGATAACAAATTTAGGCGCGGTCAAGATAAGACTGCGTTCCCTTATAGGAGCGCTGGACGAAAGGAGCGGTGAAAATGGAAGAGCGTAAATATGTAGAGTTTACCGAGGAAATGCGGAAGACCTACAAAATATTAGCGCCGAATATGCTGCCGCGTCATTTTAAAATGATGATGCAGGTGTTTAAAAGCTACGGATATAATATAGAACTGCTTGAAACAACGGGTCACAGAATAATTGAAACGGGGCTTAAATATGTTCATAACGATACCTGCTATCCCGCAATCCTTGTAATCGGTCAGTTTATCGACGCCTTAAAATCAGGCAAATACGATGTGCATAAAACCGCCCTCATTTATTTCCAAACCGGCGGCGGCTGCAGAGCCTCTAACTATATTTTTCTTCTCAGAAAAGCGCTTGAAAAGGCGGGATACGGCTTTGTTCCCGTAATTTCGATTAATCTTGCGGGGCTTGAAAAGCATTCCGGCTTTAAAATTACCGTTCCGCTTTTGCACCGTCTCTTTTACGCGATTATTTACGGTGATGTGCTGATGAATATTACCAATCAATGCCGACCCTACGAGCTTAACAAGGGCGAAACTGAGCGCCTTGCGGATAAGTTTACCTTAGAGCTTGCCGACAAAATGCTGACCGAGGGCGTTTCCTTCAAAAAGGTCAAGGCAAATTGCAGGGAAATGTTAAAGGCCTTTGCTAAAATACCGCGTTCCGATGAAACTAAGGTTAAGGTCGGCGTGGTAGGGGAGATTTATGTTAAGTATTCGCCCCTTGGCAACAACAATCTTGAACAGTTCCTGCTTGACGAGGGGGCGGAGGTTGTAGTGCCGGGGCTTCTCGACTTCTTTATGTACTGCATAGTATCTAATGTAACCGATATTTCTCTTTACGGGCTTCACAAAATGCGCAAGCCTATACTTGATTTTGTCTTTAATTACCTTGTAAAACAGCAAAAAGAGATTATCGCCCTTATGGAGGAGGACGGAAATTTTGCACCCCCTACGCCTATTACGCATACAATGGAATTAATACAGGACTTTATGGGACTGGGCACAAAGATGGGCGAGGGCTGGCTTTTACCCGCCGAAATGCTGGAGCTTAACGACGAGGGCGTGCACAATATCGTCTGCACTCAGCCCTTCGGCTGTCTTCCCAACCACATCTGCGGTAAGGGTATGATGAAGCCTCTTAAGGAAAAAAATCCCGATATGAACATTGTCGCTATCGATTACGATTCGGGAGCGTCAAAGGTCAATCAGGAAAATCGCATTAAGCTGATGCTTGCGAATGCACGGGCAAACCTTGAGGAAAAAGAGCGGGAAAGCTCCGTTTTGCCGACAGAGAAAAGCTCAAAAGAAAGGGCTTTTGCGAAAAAAGCTTGACAATCCGAAAAATCGGTGATATTATAATAGTAACATATTTTAAACCTGTGATTAAGAATAGTAGCTTTACTTAAAACCCAAAGAGAGCGGTTGGCGGTGGAAATACCGTGGCGGAGAGTATTGTGAATGGACTTATGAGGGCGGCCGAAAGCATTTTTGTGAGTAGCAGCCGACGGGATCCGTACCCGTTATCCGAACGGCTTACATATCGGTGTGAGAAATGAGCGGTCGGTTTTACCGACAACTTGGGTGGTACCGCAGGAATTTAAGTCTTGTCCCATTTGATGGGATAAGACTTTTTTGATTTTGGAGGAGAGATTTATGA
>JAXJVI010000310.1:0-8482 GCA_036308615.1 Acutalibacteraceae bacterium
GATAGAGACGGAATACATCTTTTGGGTGTCGGCGGCTCTGTTACAATAAAGGACTGCTTCTTTGACGGCTTGGGTGACGACGCTCTTAATATACATTCCACCGCCGGCTTTATTACAGAGGAGGACGGCAACAGCATTAAGGTTATCAATAAAAGATTTGATATTCCATTGGACGAAAATTGGTGCCAAAAGGGTGATGTTATCGCCGTGTATGACTCCGATTTTGTAAGAAAGGGCAGTCTCACGGTCGAAAAGTATGAGGATAGCAGGGTTTATTACTCTGTCTGCGAGGGCAAGGCAGAGGTCGGCGATGTGGTTGCAAATACCTTCTATAATGCCGAAATACTCGTTGAAAACTGCGAGGTAAGGAACAGCCGTGCCAGAGCGCTTTTGTTCCAGACCGAAAACATTACGGTCAGAGGCTGCAAATTTTTCGGAATGTCTCTTCCCGCGATTTTAATGGCTCCCGATATAGTTGTGTGGCACGAAATGAGTCCTGTCAAAAATGTGCTTATAGAAAACTGCACATTCCAAAAATGCGGCTTTGTCGGAAATAATGAAGCCAATGCCGTAATTTCGGTCAAAACCTCTCACGACGGCTCACAGAAGACCGAGCAGCCAATTCACAGCAATATCACCGTAAGAAATAATGTATTTAAGGATGTGCGGAACAAAGCAATATATATGTCCTCTGTAAAGGGGTTTGATATTGAAAACAACGATTTTGACGGCAAAAATTTTTCTGAGACGGTGGTACTGAAAAATTGCAATCCTTGATAAAAAAGTTGAAATCAAGGCTGTTTTGAGATGAACAATCCACACCCCCGTCAGAGGGAGGCAAGGGCAGTTATTAAGTTTTTATCCCTTCAAATCCCGATTTATCCTTTAAAAATCAAACAAGCTCGGCAAAAGCTTTGTTTTTCCGCTTTTGCCGAGCTTGTTTTTTACCCTCAATAAATTTGTCTTTTTGGATACCGCGTTTTTTTACAGCCCCGTAAAACAAATAATTTATACCGAATTACGCCTTATTCTTTTTTCTTAACATAACCGTTGCCGACAAGCCGCCAGCGCTTGCAAAAAGCAAGGAAGTCCAAAGGAAGATATTGCTGTTGTCCCCTGTCTGAGGGCTTTTGGGCGTTTCTTCGTTCTTTTCCGTCTTATTTTCGGTCAGGTTGTCTGTGCTTTCAGTCTTATTATCAGTCGTCTCGGTCGGCTTCGAGGTGTCGTCCTTATTCTGGGTATTATCGTTCTCCCCGCCTACCGTAACGGTCTTTTCTAAAAACTTACCGCCGTTATAATCGGCAGCCTTAACAACATAAGTACCCTCAGGCAGCTGCATTTCGATATTGTATTCATTATTACCGTCAACAGCGGCAGAGGCAATACTCACAAGATTTTCACCGCTTTGGTCATAGACCATAAGGCTTACCGCAAGGGTTTCGCTGTCAACCGTACCGTTAAATAATACCTTGCCGTCCTTTTCGGTTGTGTTAAGGGTATTAACGGCACCCGCAAAGCAGGTCAAAAAGGACGCGCAGGCTATCAAAGCCATTAAAAGGAGTGATACGGAAGCTCTTAATATCTTTTTCATTTTCATTCTCCCCTTAATAAATTACTTCGCGGCTTTCTATGTCATAATATGTGCCGTAGTCCGAACCGCAGTATGCGCCGCCGAACGTATTTTTATCGGCACTCTTTTTCACAACATTAAAGTCAGCGCCTACAACCGTCAGCTTAGAGAGATCGCTGCCGCCGATTTGGGCTTCATAACACGCTTTTTTAAGACCCTTGCCGCCTTCAAACTCTTTCTCGCCGTTCTCCTCCGTATGCAATACTGCCTTTTTAATCTCGGTTGTACCGTCTTCCTTATAAAGCGTTGCAATCACTTCATAATCGTCGCACGATTCATTTATATCATAATAAAGTTCACAAACCAAAGCAGCATTGTAATTCATATCCGGTCCGAAATTATCGTGAATCTGGATTGATGTACGGACAATCATAATATAGTAAACACTGTTGTCCGTAATAATTTCAAAGGTTACATGGTCATAGTAGTTGGACTTAAATTCAATATCAAAGGAGCCGTCCTGATTACTTTTAACAACAACCGCATTTTCGGGAGCGTCAAGCGCTTTAACAGATTTAAACTCCTCTATACTGTTGACTTCTTTTTTGAAATGAATTGTGGGTTCGCTTATAAAAGATTCGTAAACCGCGGGTTGTTCTATTGTACTATCGGCTAAGTCAACCGTGGAATTAAAGAAAACGCCATCCCAAAACTCCGGGAAATATTTATAATCATCTTGGTTATTGTTAAATGATATTCCCTCAAATTTAGTATCATCATATATTGTTAGACGGAAGCTCATACCACCGTTTGTACAAATAGTTGAAGGCCCGTTTTGGGCACCGCAGGGATCAATCGCAACCTGCCGCTTAAAATCTTCGTTATTGTTAAACTCATCAAGAAGTGCCCCTGCATCTTTAAACTTATTAACTTCTCCGATTTTATCTTCCCAAACGAACCAATAATCTTGTCCCATAACATATTGCGTATTGTTTGCGTCATCCTTAATTGTGCTTAGGGGAATATAATTGGTATTAACATTTCCGATTTCGTTGTCAATATTGTCAATTTTATGAGTGTAGATATTATTATCGTTTACCCAAACGAAATAAACGGTACCACTGAAGTGATTGCCGCCGCCTTGGTTCGAAAAATCAAAATGTTCAAATTCGTAGGTTTCACCGGGAATAAGAGCGTATCCTTCGGGCGAAGTAAGGTCATTCATTGCATTACCTAAAACATCGGTGCTTTGAATTCTTAAAGCAGTGTGCCCGGCAATAGAATACCCCTCGGTCAATTCCACTTTAAGCGCAGTAGCTTGAACCTTATGCTGATCATCAATATCTTCTGTAACTTCGGTCCAATCGCCGGACAAGTCCTTGTAATAAATTCTTCCTCCGTCGGCATTGTAGTTTTCCTCAAAACCGATTTTGAAGTCTGCAGTTGTTTGTGTATCTGCAAGTACAGCCGTAATCGGAACCGCCGCCAAACATAAAACAATGCTTAACAGCAAACAAACCGTTTTTTTCATTTTATTATCTCTCCTTTACAAAGCTTTTTTATTGATTATAGCATTTACGAAACCTTATTTGTTATTAATTTCCAATATGTCAATATGACACTTCGGAAATTGTTGTATTTTATAGTAACTCTGTTGTATAATTAAGCTAATAATTAACAGGGGGCTTTCTGATGAATTACAGCGAAAAGCTGAACAATTATATTGAAGCGCTTAACTGCAGGGCAAAGGATTTAAGCAAGGTGAGCGGTCTTTCCCCCGCAACCCTCAGCCGTTACCGTTCAGGCGAGCGTATTCCCGAAATAAACAGCGAGGCTTTTAACAAAATCTGCGGGTCAATCGCTTGTCTTTCCGAAAAACATAATATTGGCGGAGAAGTATTGACGGAAAACGCTGTTGCGGAAAGCTTTTTAGAATGTCCCGACATTATTGCAACCGACAAGGAGCAGTTCCGCCGAAAGCTCAACACCCTGATTTCGGCGCTTAATATCAACATAGCAAGGCTCTGCCGACACACGAATTACGAATCCTCCGCCCTGTTCAGGATAAGGAACGGCACGCACAAGCCCTCCGACCCCGTTAAATTCGCCGCTGATATTGCGGGCTTTCTTGTAAGGGAAATCGGCGGCGAGGAGGATAAGCAAATTTTAGCAAAGCTTGTAAACTGTCCCGACGGCGAGCTTTCGGACGCCGCCAAGCTTTACGAGCGTATACGCGACTGGCTTATCGCGGGGCAGAGCCGCCCGTCAAACGATGTGGAAAGGTTTCTTGAAAAGCTTGACAGCTTCGATTTGAACGAATACATCAAGGCTATTCATTTTGATGAGCTTAAGGTGCCCTCTGTACCGTTCCGTCTTCCCACCTCTAAGGCATATTTCGGTCTTCGAGATATGATGGCAAGCGAGCTTGATTTCTTAAAGGCAACCGTGCTTTCAAAATCGACAGAGCCTGTAATTATGTACAGCGATATGCCTATGGAGGAAATGTCAAAGGACCCCGAATTTCCGAAAAAGAGGATGTTCGGTATGGCGATGATGCTTAAAAAAGGACTGCGCCTTAATCAAATACATAATTTGGACCGTTCCTTTGAGGATATGATGTTAGGGCTTGAAAGCTGGATTCCCATGTATATGACGGGACAGATTTCGCCTTACTATCTAAAGGATGTTCAGAATAATGCTTTTCTGCATTTGTTAAAGGTATCGGGAACTGCCGCCCTTTCGGGAGAGGCGATTTCGGGCTTTCACAGCGGCGGCAAATACTATTTGACAAACAACAGGGACGAAGTCGCCTACTATAAAAAGCGTGCTCATCAACTGCTTGACAACGCCTTGCCGCTTATGGATATTTACCGTGCGGAAAACGCGGAAAAATTTAACGCTTTTCTGCTTGCGGACTCGCATACAGAGGGCAAAAGAAGAAGTATTTTATCTGCTCCTCCGATTTATACTATGCGGAGTGACTTTCTAAAAAGCTTTCTGCTAAAGCGGAATATTTCCGAAGCCGAAAAGGAAAAAATAATCGCTTATGCCAATGCTATGAGGCAGAATGTTGAAGAGATTATGCAAAAGGCAACGGTTGAAGACGAAATCTCCATGCTTACAAGAGAAGAATTTGAACGCTACCCCGCCGTGCTTTCCCTTTCGGGAATGTTCTTTGAAAGGGATATTCCCTACACCTATGAGGAATACGCCGAGCATTTACGGCAAACCGAGGCTTACGAAAAAGACCGCCCGAATTACATCCTTAAAAAAACTTCGGTATGCGCTTTCAGAAATCTTCAAATAATAATTCACGAAAACAAATGGGCAATGGTATCCAAGGGCAAATCCCCCGCAATTCATTTCGTAATACATCACCCGAAGCTCCGCGGAGCCATAGAGGGCTTTGTGCCGCCTATTGTAGAGGAATAGTCTATTCGCTTAAAACAAAAATATTGACAAATGAGGGCTATGGCGGTATCGGGTATCGCCGATATTTTGGGGACACTCATCTTCCCGACAGGGCCGTATTACCCCGGCTTTACACTAACAGCAGTGATCACCTACGCCCTTTACGACAATAAAAGCGCGGTTCGCCGCAGGCTTTTAAAATTGCCTGTATTGGCAAACGCACAGACCTGATTTAAGCTGTAGCGACAGGTGTCCCCAAACCGTCCGTTTTTAGCTTTGCGTAACAGGCTGTAAATAAATTGGGTTTTGTCCTTAATAAATCAAGCAAGCTCGGCATAAGCTTTATTTTCCTGCTTATGCCGAGCTTGTTTATTTTCGCTTAATTAATCCGCCTTTGAAGTTACTGTGTTTTTTACAGCCGCTTTTTATCGCTCTGCACGGTACCGTATATAAATTAGTTATTTGAATTTTCGCAATATTCTTTTATGCATTTCCCGACTTCCTTTTTAAATGCGGTGCGAAAATATTCAACGCTTGAAAAGCCGCAGCGGAAAGCAATTTCCTTTTGGGAGAAATATCCCGTTTCCAAAAGGGACTTTGCATAATTAAAGCGCAGGGAATCAAGGTATTGCTTGGGACTTGCTCCGTAAATATCCCTGAACTTCCGCCTGTATTGCGCGGGAGATACATTTGCGCGCTTTGCGAGACTTTCAATGGAAAGCTCGGGATTGAAAAAGCTTTGCTTCATATACTCCGCCGATTCGGCGATATAATTCTTTTTAGTATTAAGGAGTCCAAAATCTCTCGAAAGCTCGCCTAAAATTTCATAAAGCACCGCGTTTTCTTTGTACTGCGCTCCCGAGGCGTTTTCAAGCCGTATCCGCAGAGCTTTAACAAAAAGTCTGCGGTATTTTTCTGCGTCTGAGATTTTATAAACCTCAATATCCTTCATAGTGCAGTTTAAAAAATTAAAATGTATAACGAGTACATCGTCCTCAAAGGATATGCGCTCGTAGGATACCCCCGCGGGGATAACGCATATGCTCGGAGGTTTAAAGGAAAGGGTTTTATTGTTCCAAATATATTTTCCGTTGGTGTTAAGACGCAAGGATATAGCGGAAAAGCTGCGTTTAGCAACATTAAAATGTCCCTTTTTTTGATGATAATTAAGCACATCCGTTACCGTAACGGCGGCGTTTTCTGGCAGCATATAACTCACCTCGGTTACAGTATAACCCCAAAAACGAGCGAAAATCAAGTGTTTTGTAGCGAAAATGATATTGTAATATATTGAAATTCTTTTTATAATATCCGTAGAAAAACTTGGAAGGATGTTATAAATGAATTTATTAAAGTGCCGAAAAAACCGGGTCTCGGCTTTGACGACATAAACGAAGAGGTTATAAAAGAGCATATTAACCCCAACATTCCCGGATACTTTGAATCCACCGACGAATGGAATACAGAATTTTCTAACGACAGAATTTGGAGCTGATAAATATGTCATACATAAAAAAAGCTTTAGAGGAAAGCAAGGACTATTTTTTAAATAGATACAACAGTGAAATTGAAAAAAACCGAAAGTCCGATTTTACCGTAAAGGTATTTAAAGACGGAAAACCGCTTGAAAATGCTGAGATTACTTACGAGCTTAAAAAAATAGATTTTGATTTCGGCTGTAATATTTTTATGCTGGATCAGTACGATGACCCGGAACAGCAGGAAACCTATTATAAACAGTGGCTTAATTTGTTTAATACCGCGGTTGTGCCCTTCTATTGGGCGGGCACAGAACCGGAACAGGGCTATCTTCGCTATTCGGCGGACACTCCTAATGATGTTTACCGCAGACCGCCTGTGGACAAAGTGATTGATTTTTGCCGTAAAAACGATATTGCTATGAAGGGGCATCCCCTTTTCTGGCAGGAGTTTATAGCGCGCTGGCTGCCCGAAAAATGGGAGGAGCTTTATCCGCTTATAGAAAAAAGGTTTAAGGAAATTTCGGAGAGATACGCCGATGTTATACCTGTTTTCGACTGTGTAAACGAGCCCTCAAGGCTGTTTGACCAGCAATTTGAGTACAGAAATAATGACTGGAAATGCGTTTTCCCGCCCGATGACTATATAGAGCAGATTTTTAAATTGGGCGAGAAGTATTTTCCAAACAACACCCTTATTTTAAACGAAGCCACAGGTGCCGCCTTCGGAGAGTTCAGGGGTATATACGGAGGGTATTACCTATTGCTCGAAAAGCTTTTGAATAAAGGTCTTAAAATCGACCGTATAGGTCTCCAGTGCCATATTTGGGATGACGGATATTATAAAAATATCTTCAATTCAGAGCGGCTCTATAGGCTGCTCGATACCTACGGAAGTCTCGGAAAGCCCTTGGTGCTTTCGGAAATCGGTCTTTCTTCGGAAGATGAGGAAATACAGGCACTTGCGGCGGAAAGGCTTTATAAGGTATGCTTTTCGCACAACAGTATGTCGGGCATTTTTTGGTGGAATCTTGACGATAACGGCATTTTGTGCGACAAAGACCGTAATGCCAAAGGTGAAAATCTTCCCTACGGCGGGCTTGTAAGAAACGGAAAGCCAAAAGAGGCTTATAAGGTGCTTGACAGGCTTATAAACGAAGAATGGCATACAGAAGGCAAAGCGAAAGCCAAAAACGGAGAATGTAATTTCAGGGGCTTTTATGGCATTTATAAGTTGAAGATTAACGCAAACGGTGTAAATAAGGAAATTACTGCCGATTTTGGTAAAAACTGCGAACGGGAAATAAAAATAGAAATTTAAGCGGGAGAAAAAAATGAATTTTAATGACAGAGAAAAGATAATACAGTTAACACCCTTGTGGAAAGGCGAGCGTTTGCCCGACGGCAGACCAAAGGTTGAGGACAAATACCTTGACGCGCTTTACGGAATGACATTGGAAGAAGTGTGGAAACCGATTTTTGTGCTGGGCTACGAGCATCAGTTCGTGGGCGGCGGTTTAGCTCCGCTTGCAACCCTGCACGACGACGGCAGAAAATTGGTAGGCAGAGCCGTAACCTGTACCTATTGCCCGACCCGCCCCGATTTGCACGATGTGCAGTTTGGTAGGGGCGCCGAGGACGGACTGCAGGGCAACTATAACCAGTGGGTTATCGACCACCTCTATGAACGTGACGTTGTTGTGTGCGATATGTACGATAAAATTTATAAGGGTACGTTTTTAGGTGGAAATTTGACTACCGCGCTTCAAAAGCACACCAAAACAGGCGGCGCTGTAATTTGGGGCGGTGTGCGTGACGTTGAGCAGATGAAAAAGGTTCCCGATGTGCAGGTTTACTACCGCGGAATAGACCCGACTCCTATCCGTGAATTTGTAATGAAGGATTGGAACGATATTACCAGCTTCGGTGGTGCGGTTTGTCTGCCCGGTGATGTTGTGTTCGGTGCAGGCGGCGGAGTGCTCTTTATTCCGTCCCATCTTGTAGCCGATGTTGTTGAGGGCGC
>JAXJVI010000311.1:0-1528 GCA_036308615.1 Acutalibacteraceae bacterium
TAACATACCTTTCGGCAATTTTTCCGAAAAGGAAGATGTTTGCAAAGGGAACAAAGCCTCGCCAAGGTTTCCCTATTCCCGAGCCCTCTGCCATACCGTAAAGACCGAAAGCCTCCAAAAGATACAACGCGACAGCGATTATGCTGAAAAATGCGAAATAGACAAGCATAATCCCCGCAAAGACCATAAGGTCGCTTTCGTTCATACCCGCTTCCGCAAAAATTTGAGCTAAAATACCTGAATTTACCATATTGACAACTCCTTTTAAAAATAGAGTAATGACTCCAAAACACACAAAACCGCAAAAATAATTATCACGGGAGAGGTGAAAAACCACTTGATCTTCTGCTTTAGACTGCTTTCGGTGTCGCTTTTTTTGAAGTTAAAGCCCTCCCTATCGGAAAGCAGAACCGCGCCGATTACCCCCAAAATCAATGCCGCCATTAAATAGAGGGAATAAATAAGGTTTTGCGCGTTCTGCGAGAGCCCCGCCAATAGGTACTCAAACGCCACCGAAATAAAATTATTTGCCGCGTGCACCGCCACCGCTATCCAAAGGGAATCGGTTTTAACAACTATAAAGCCTAACGCCAGCCCCACCATAAAGGCGAAGGGCATTTGGTCGAAGTTGCCGTGCATAAGTCCGAAAAGTATCGCCGAAACAAGCACCGCAAAGCCGTCCCCAAATTTGCGAAGCGACCCTAAAATAATTCCTCTGCAGGCAAACTCCTCCACAAGGGGCGGCACTACCGCCGTTGCGATAAGGGAAAGCAAAAACCCGAAAAAGCCCCTCGGATTATCGCCGAAATCCACATTATAATCAATACCTAAGCTCCCGAACAGCTGCCCGCAAAAGGAATTTGCTATATTAGCAAAGGCACAGACCGAAAGCCCGATAAAAAATATCGCGGTCTTGTTGCCCAAAGGCTTTTTAAGAGGAACCAAATCGCTTATGCGCTGATTATTAGCCTTAAATACCAATATAAAGGGTACTGTAAACATAAGGCTTGACAGCAATATCTGCATCACCTGCATAGCGGCGGGGTCGCTTATAATTATATTCGCCTTCGCTGTGGAAATACCCATAGCAGACATAATAAAGTAATACAGAACCCCCCAAAAAAAGGTTATTCCCATAAGCAAAAGCAGGGACACGCCTATCAGTACAGCGTATTTTTTTATGCCGGTTTTTTCCTCGTAGGTTTTAGGGGTATAGCCGTAGGGTACATATGTAACATAGGTCGGCGTACTGCTTACACCGGGGGTTTCTTGCCTCGGAGAACCGCCGAAGGTCTCGTTATTCATATTTTCATCATTCATAAATAAGCTTCTGCCCTTTCAAGTGGTTTTTCTCTCCGTTTTCTGACCAAAGCCAACCTCTGTCTGTCAAAAAAGCTTATTTTCGGCTCCCCTTGTCAGGGGAGCTGGCGCCGAAGGCGACTGAGGGGTAGTAAACATTGCATTTTATTGCATTTCTCTCCCTCCGTCACGGCAAAGCCGTGCCACCTCCCTCGTCAGAGGGAGGCGA
>JAXJVI010000312.1:0-2363 GCA_036308615.1 Acutalibacteraceae bacterium
CTTATGAATATAAAAAAGTACAAAACAGAATATGACGTTGTTGTAGTCGGCGGAGGAACCGCCGGGGCTTTTGCCGCAATCACCGCAGCACAAACGGGTGCGAAAACCTTGATAATTGAAAAGGAGACGAGGGGACGGTTCTCTTGTCTCCTTTCAAAGGAGACGAGGGCAGAGACGAGGGGACGGTTCTCTTGTCTCCTTTCATCTTATTTTTTCAGGAAAGGCGTTATCTATCATTGATTTATCTACAAAACAGGGGATAAAAACAAAAAATAATAATTGACATTTCACTTCCCGCGTGCTATAATACTTTAGTATGCGGGATTATGCTTTTCCGCAACAAGAAATTTTAAGGGAGGTGTAACAGTGCCTACGTTTAACCAGTTGGTTCGCAACGGCCGCGAAACCGTTGAGAAGAAGGCTAAGGCTCCGGCTCTTTTGAAGGGTTATAACTCTATGAAGCGTCGCCAGACCGATAACGATTCTCCTCAGAAGCGCGGTGTTTGCACAGCCGTAAAGACTTCCACACCTAAGAAGCCGAACTCTGCTCTTCGTAAAATTGCGAGAGTCCGTCTTTCTAACGGAATCGAGGTTTCAGCCTATATTCCGGGAATCGGACACAATCTTCAGGAGCACAGCGTTGTTCTTATCCGTGGAGGCCGTGTTAAGGACTTACCGGGTGTGCGTTACCATATCGTACGCGGAACTCTTGACACACAGGGCGTTGCTAAGAGAATGCAGGGCCGTTCAAAGTACGGTGCAAAGCGTCCTAAAGCAGGTGCGAAGTAATTTTAAAGAATTTATCTCTGCTGCATAAACAGGCAGCGGCGTTTATATAATATAACGCCTTTGCTTGGTGACACGGGGAAAAGCTTCGAGTACCAATGATATCATTACTATGAAGGAGGGAAGTAAAGTGCCAAGAAGAGGTTTTGTCGCAAAACGCGACGTACTGCCGGATCCGGTTTACAATTCAAAGAAGGTTACCCGCCTTATCAACAACATTATGCTTGACGGTAAGAAGGGTGTCGCTCAGCGAATTGTATATGGTGCTTTCGACATTATAAGTGAAAAGACGGGCAAGGACCCGCTTGAGGTATTTGACCAGGCTATGGAAAATGTTATGCCGCAGCTTGAGGTTAAGGCTGTCCGCAAGGGCGGCGCGACCTACCAGGTACCCTTCGAGGTTCGTCCCGAAAGAAAACAGACCTTGGGTCTTCGTTGGCTGACAACCTACAGCCGCGCCCGTTCCGAAAGAACAATGAAGGAGCGTCTCGCAGGCGAGATTTTGGATGCCGTCAACGGTATGGGCGGCGCCGCCAAGAAGCGTGAGGATACTCACAAGATGGCGGAGGCCAACAGAGCGTTTGCTCACTACAGATGGTAGTTTGATTACTGATTTTATTTTTTCCGCTTGAAAGCGAATTGGAGGTTAATATGCCAAGAAAGGTATCTCTTGAAATGACAAGAAATATTGGTATAATGGCACATATTGACGCCGGTAAAACTACCACCACTGAGCGTATCCTTTTCTATACGGGTATCAACCGTAAGATGGGTGAAACTCATGACGGCGCGTCAACTATGGACTGGATGGAGCAGGAGCAGGAGAGAGGTATTACAATCACCTCCGCCGCTACCACCTGCTTCTGGAAGGACCATCGTATCAATATTATCGACACTCCCGGACACGTTGACTTCACCGTTGAGGTTCAGCGTTCGCTGCGTGTACTGGACGGTTCCGTTACCGTTCTCTGCGCTAAGGGAGGCGTTGAGCCCCAGTCTGAAACCGTTTGGAGACAGGCTGACGAATACCGCGTACCGAGAATGATTTACATCAACAAGATGGACATTATGGGTGCGGACTTCTACCATGTTCTTGATATGATCAAGGAGCGTTTTAACTGCAACGGCGTCCCGATTCAGCTGCCTATCGGCTCTGAGGACACCTTTAAGGGAATAATCGACCTTGTAAATATGGACGCCGAGATTTATTATGACGATCTCGGAAAGGATGTAAGACACGAGCCTATCCCCGAGGATATGGTTGAGCTTGCCAACAAATATCGCACCGAGCTTATCGAGCATGTTGTTGAGCAGGACGAGGAATTGATGGAAAAATACTTCGAGGGTGAAGAGCCTACTGTAGAACAGATTAAGAAGATTATCCGTCAGTCCACAATAGCTAATAATATGGTACCGATTACCTGCGGTACCTCTTACAGAAATAAGGGTGTTCAGCCGCTTCTCGACGCTATCGTCGATTATATGCCGGCTCCGACCGATATTGAGGCTATCAAGGGTGTAAACCCCGATACAGGCGAGGAGGAAGAGAGACATTCTTCCGATTCCGAGCCCTTCTC
>JAXJVI010000313.1:0-6756 GCA_036308615.1 Acutalibacteraceae bacterium
AATGTCGGAAAGGTTGTATTGACGGTAGAATGATAGATATAATTCCTATAGATTACGGAAAATCGGTCTTACCTGAAAGTTGGATATTTGAAAACGGGGCGGAAAACAAACTCCGCCCTATCGTCTTTAAGGTATATTTAATTAAAACCGAAAACCGTCTCATTTTGGCTGACGCGGGCTGTGAAACAATGCCCGGATTTGTTATGACCGATTTTATCGGTACTGTAAAAGCGCTTAATAATCTCGGAATTTCACCCGAGGAAATAACCGATTTGATTATTACCCACGCTCATCACGACCATATTGAGTGTGCCAAATACTTTAAAAACGCCGTTATTTATATCCAAAAGGACGAGTATGAGGCGGGGAAAGGCTATTTGGCTGAGAACTTAAACATTCGCACCTTTGATGAGGAAATACAGATATGTGACGGAATAAAAACCGTTAAAATCGGCGGTCATTCCAAGGGCTCGTCTATTGTTGAAATAACAGATTCAGACAAAAAGTATATAATCGCAGGCGACGAATGTTATATGAGGGATTGTCTTACAAAGCAGATTCCCACGGGTATGGCATATGACAGGGAAAAAAGCCTTGCTTTTATTCAAAAATACGGCAAGGGTGGATATAAGGTTTTCCTATGTCACGATGAATAGGATCGGGGAGACAAGGGAGCCAAGAGAACCGTCCCCTCGTCTCTACCCTCGTCTCTAGAGTGGCAGAGGCTTGCTACAATTTAGGAGATCGACAAAAGGCTCTCGAAATCTGTGATAAATTATTTAATATGAACTGCAACTTGAAAGAAACCGTGATAGACAATATTGCCTTTATCTATGAAACATACGGTCTCAGTGAAAAGGCAGAGGCTATTCGCAAACGCAAAGCCAATTCTTAAAAGTGCGATATATAATCATGCTTGATTATGTAATATATTGTTGCTAAAACAGCTTTGCATAATTCAAATTCTAAAATAATTTTTGACAAATTAAAAAATAGATTTGAGTGATTCACTTTTCTAATGGATCATAGTGAGCTTTTCCTTAAACAGTAGGATTTTAGTTTTCAAGTTATTGAAACATATAATTTTTTAAAAACTCTTGACAAGATAAAATTAGTATGTTATCATAATCATACAATAATTTATTGATTTATTGCTTATTTTGCAAAAAGGATTGAATTTCCATTAGGGAAATTCTGCTCATTTGCAGGATAGGCTTTTTTATTGCCTTCCTGTATGAACAAAATAATATAGGAGGAAAAATATTATGGGTTATTATTCAGATCCTACCGCTAATGCGGCGTTAGGCAAAATTAATCATGAGTTTTCAAAACAGGTGAAAAAAGCCAAAAAGCTTCGCAGACTTTATGAAGAGGGCAAACTTTCAGTCGACGCTTTGGAAAAAGCACAATCACAGTTTAAAGGCATTTACAGGCACGTGCTTGATAACGTGTTATGTGAAGAGTCTGAGTAACAGAAAGGGGCAATCTCACGAATATAAACGTGAGATTGCCACTCAATTATACAAAGTGTAAATTGTAATTAAAAAGCAGCGAAAGTTATTTATCATAAGGAAAAAAATAACACTGTTTTCCATCTATTGAACAACATAAGACAGGGGACGGTTCGAAACCACTGAAAAAGTCAAGAAAAAGTAGAAAATCGGGGAGGCAAGGGGACGGTTCTCTTGGCTCCTTTTTGTCTCCCCTTTTTGTCTCCCTAGCAACAGTTTTTTCCCATATTCATAGGACAAATTCAGTTCTGATAAATTGTAGATTTTATAAAAACGACTAATTATTGTTTTATTTTGATTCGGTAATAAATTGTTCGGTTCGTTTATCAGTTCGGCGATAAGTATATTCGTCATCGCCACAACCTTGTAACACGATCTCGTCATCAGTGTATCGCTTGACACACCACATAAGTCCTTTGCTTGTTTCAATGCACTTTCCAAGCTCACATTGCTCGGTCGGTATATTCATTTCCTTTTCTTCATACGAAAAATCACAGGAAAATCCGCACCACTTCTCGCTGTTATTCTTGTAGTTGCGTATTCTAAAAAACTGACCGCCGCCGAATACGCCGAGATCAAAAACAACATTATAAGATGCACCGCAATAGATATTGACATCTTGGGGTTTGATTGAAAATATATACTCGGTTTTCCCCGTACACAAGAAAAAATTAAATTCGTCGTGCTTAGCGAAATAATTGTCAGCCATTCTCCAAAGTGTCAAACATTTTGGAATACCGGCATCCTTAACTTTGGGCAAAGGTGCACCACTATGATCTACAACAAAATATTCCAATCGGCGCATAGTTTTTTTGAGTTTAGGATCATACAATTCTGTAAGATGCGGAGGCATTCTCTCGCTGTTGGAAATCGCTGTGTGCGGATCACTATCCTCAAGAAGATATGCATATTCAGTTTTTTCATCAAGCTGATTTCTTTCACAGAACGCTATCAACCTTTTTTTGTTTTCAAATCCTTTATAAAGTTTTGCACCCAAAATATTTTTATCAGTAGAGCAATAAAATACAAGCGCAAATTTCTCAGTCTCGACGATCTCACAATTGGATCCGCGATACACTCCGCAGGTAAAATACTCAACATCAGTATCAAAGGTGCTGATCCCATGCCTTAAAATGGAATCAGTGCTTACTGAAAACACTTTGCTGATAAGTACGATCTTCGCTATCTCCGGATAGGTTAGATCAAGCTCCCAACGAGAAACGGATTGCCGTGTAGTGCCAAGCTTCTCTGCAAACTCCTCTTGTGAAAGGCTATGTTCAGTTCTGATTTGTTGTATTCTCTGACCAAGCGTCATAAATGATACCTCCCTTGTTTGGTTGATATAATTATATCTGTTCTAATCGGATATGTCTACCAAATAAGTTTGGAACTTTGTCACGCTCAAAGTGACAGATAAAAACATCGTGGAGCCAAGGGGAGCCGAGAGAACCGTCCCCTTGGCTCTAGATATAAGGATTTAATATATGTTTTTGGGTGTTTTTCCGGTTATTTTCTTAAAATAGCGCGAGAAGTAATTGGCATCGCTGAAGCCGACCGCTTCTGCGACAGACTCAACGCTGTACTGACCTGTTTCCAAAAGACCTATTGCTTTGGTGATACGCAGCTCTAACAAATATCGGTGAAGGGGTTTACCGAAGGTGCGGCAAAATTCAGAGCTCATATAATTTGGGTGAAAGTGAAATATTTCCGCTATTTTTTTATTTGTGATTTTTTCATTATAATGCGACTGCAAATAATCCGCCACGGCCTCCGCGTCAAAATAATTTGTCCTGCGGACGGCAAGACGCCGCACAAATTCGGTTAAAATAAGCACCAAACCGGCGTCGTTTTCAAGCTGATAATAAAGCTGCTTTTTTTCGTAGCGTTCAATCATTCCGATCAGCGGTTTTTCGGCAAAAAACGCGTTTTCACAGTACGCATATCGTTTAAGCTCTTTGCTGTCTTCAAAGGTTATGTTTTCTAATGCACAAAGCTCGCCGTCGCTTTTATAGGGCACGGGCGGAATCGGGATATTATTGCCGCAAAATTCCTGCGTCCAGTCAAAATTGATTGCTAAGAATTTCACATTCGCAGGTATGATACGGTACGGCACACCTGAATTTATAAGTATTGCGCTGCCGCGGTGCAGTTCGACTGTTTTTCCGTCCATGTATAGCTGTCCGTTTCCCTCGCATACATAAAAGAAGCGTGCATCTATGGGGAATACCTCGCAAAACGAAGAGCTTTCGGAAATTACAAGCTCTCGGGGGAATCTGGCAAAGGGCTTAATTTCATTGAAAAACATCTCAATACTCCTTTATTTTGTGCTAATATAACTTTGATTTATGCTTTGATTATAGTATGCATTTATGCTAAAATCAAGGCATAAATCTTTGATTTCTTAAAGGAGTTTTATTTATGTCAAATTCAACCCTTCGTTTGCCCGGTCGAATTGCCGTTTTCGCAGTTGCCCATGCAAAATACTGGGCTCAGTTTCCGACTCTTAAGGAAAAGCTTCAAGAATACCATTCCGAGCTTTGCAAAAAGCTTACCGCCTTTGGTGCAAAGGTTACCGACTTCGGCATTATAGACAGCGAAAGGCAGGGTTATGAGCTGCTGCCGAGTTTGAAGGCTGCGGACTGCGATGTATGGTTCTGTAATATGATTACATATGCCACATCATCGGTTTTTGCTCCCATTATGCGCGATGCAGACCGTCCTGTTGTGCTTACCGCTCTTCAACCTCTTAATGCTTTGGATTATACTAAGGCCAACACCCATATGCAACTTGAAAACGACTGCATATGCTCTGTTCCCGAATATGTGGGAGTTGCAAACCGTCTCGGAAAGAAAATAAGTGATGTAATTATCGGCACCTTAAACGGCGATGAAAAAGCCGATAAGGAGCTTTTGCAATGGTGCAAAATCGCCGCCGTATTGCGAGCCTTGCACGGCGCGCGCATAGGTCTTATGGGACATGTGCTTGAGGCTATGTACGATATGCACGCCGACCCTACGGCGGTTTCTGCGGCGTTCGGACTCCATGTTCCGCTTTTAGAGCCTGATTCCATTCTCCCCTATGAAGAGGCTGTCACTAATGAGGAAATTGCGGCAAAATCCGCAGAAATCTGCGAGAAGTTTGACCGTCCCGACCCTGTAAGCGATCCTATTACCAAAAAGCTGACGGAGGAGGATTTACGAGATTCCGCGAGAAGCGCGGTGGCTCTTGAAAAGTTTGTTAAGGATAATAAGCTTAACGGTCTTGCATATTATTACGAGGGCTTGGAGGGCTCAGAGGTTCGTAAGGCGATTTCGTCGCTGATTGTAGGAAACTCTCTGCTTATAGGCAAGGGCTTCCCGATGTGCGGTGAGTTTGACATTAAAACCTGTATTGCAATGCTTATTATGGACAGACTGGGCATAGGCGGCAGCTTTGCGGAGCTTCACCCGTTTGACTTTAACAATGACTGTATCCTTATAGGTCACGACGGTCCGCACCATATTGCGATTGCCGAGGGCAAGCCTGTTATCCGCAGTCTGCTGAAATATCACGGCAAGGAAGGAAGCGGAGCGTCTGTTGAATTTAAAATTAAGGAAGGACCTATCACAATGCTCGGCATCACGCAAGACGCAAACGGTCGCTTCCGTTTTATAATCGGCGAGGGCGAGTCGCAGGCAGGACCTATTCCTCCGACCGGTAACACTAATACCAGAGCCGTATTTAAGCCCAGTACCCGTGAATATATTAAAAAATGGGTGATGGCGGGACCGACCCATCATTATGCTTTAGGTATAGGGCATCACGCCGAAACAATAAAGAAGATAGCCGATGTTTTGGGGATTGAAGCGGTAATCGTAAAATAGGAGGATATGTAATGTTTAATACTGTTAATCTTGAAATGAGCTTAAAGCCCTTTAAAAAAACCGATGACGAATATATCCGCAATGTTTGCAGAAATTTGTTTGAGCAGTGGCAACCGTTGCTAAAAAATCGGGAGACTGTCTCGGTTATGCTTTGGACGGCAGACGGCAGTGAAATTCTTGATTATGCTGGTAATCAGAATGATAAGTTCGAGTGGTGCTGTTATATCGGTACGGCAAACCGTGAGCTTATAGGTAAGGACGATGATCCTGATTGCTCGCTTCACGAAAAGAAGCATTATTATATGGATAATCCGCCCGTAATGACCTACGGAATTTTAAAGAAAATTGTAAGCACACTTAAAGAAGAAGGAAAAAGGGCATTTCCGAATTCGATAATAAGAGTCGGAGAAACCTTTGACATAGGACCTGAATTTGCAAAATCCGATTTTAAATATAAGCGCCATCCCGAGATTTCATCGGGAACTAAGTTGGATGCTTTTGGCTTTGTCGACGCAACGGCTTTGCTTAATGAAGATGACCGCCGCTATGCCGCATATCCTAATGGTATTCCGCAAAATACACCTTTCGGCACTTTTTTTGGCAAACAGGCAAATATCTTTTTAAAGGATATGGGCTTTGACTATCTGTGGCTTTCAAACGGACTGGGATTCAGCTCTGAGCCGTGGTCTGTTACAGGAAAGGTGTTTGACGGAAAAAACTTTTACCCCGAAAAGCTTGAAAAGACACAAAGAAATGTGTTTGATTTCTGGCACCTTTTCAGAAAAGAATGTCCCGATTTTCCGCTTGAAACCAGAGGCACAAACAACTCGGTCGGAATAGATTACGCGACCGACGGCGTACCGCTTTACGATATTTACAATGCGGGCTTTAATATTACCCCTCCGCCTAACTCTCCTTGGGCGGCGCTTAACGACAATTTCGGTCTCGAAATAATGGGGCATATGACCCGAATTTGTGAGCTTCCGAGTAACGGGTTTATGTTCAGATATTATATTCACGACCCTTGGTGGCTTAATTCCCCATGGTACGATCGATATAACGGAAACGCGCACGATATTTATCTTCCGATGGCTATTACAAGGGTAGACGCCGAGGGCAAGGTACAATCTGCTGAAACTCTGAACATTCTTTCAATTGACAATTCTTACGGAAATATGCCGGATAATTGTGTGAATGAGCCGTTGCCCCATCTTTTAAAGGCGGAAAAGGATATAGCCGATGATATAGCCCCGCTTGTATGGGTTTATCCGATGAGAGAATTTACAACCGCTCACTCCGAAGAGGCGCTTTATGAAATGTATTTTGGCGATAAGTATATTTCCGAGGCGATTAACAACGGTTTCCCGCTTAACTGCGTTGT
>JAXJVI010000314.1:0-2551 GCA_036308615.1 Acutalibacteraceae bacterium
ATCTCCTCGGGTTTACTGAATGAAAAACAGGGGGCCGGCTCAAAGCCCAACCCCTACATACTTATAACCTATTACTTATAACTTATTGCATATAACTTATTGCATATAACTTATTACTTATTACTTATAACTCGCTAGCCATTATATATTTAACATACTCATAGCTGCCATGCTCCTTCGCGGTGCGCGACATAAACTCATAAGCCTGATCGCGCAGCTTTTTGCGCGCCTGCTTTTCGGGCAGCGAGGGGTCGGGATAAAACGGCTCGCTCAAATAAACGGTTATGTTGGGGTGAAGCTTTTTGAACACCCTGCGCCGACGATAGACCGTGACCGCCGCCACGACCGGCGAGCCCGTGCGGCAGGGGTAGGAAAACGACTTGTCGGGAAAGCTCCGCACAAAGTTGCAGTAAGGCCAGATATGCGCCTCCGGGTAGATAAACACCGCCGCTTTTTCCTGCATAGCCTCTTTAAGCCTATGCTCAAAATTGCGGTAAGCCGACAGCGCCGAGGGCAGCGGAACAGCGCCCAGCAGCGCAACCAGCACGCGTATGCCCTTGATAGACACCGTTTCGGGTCCCGTGATTACATAGGCGCGCTTGGGGAACGCCGAAATGGTGGGAAGGAACGCGTCGGCTATGTTCTGCGTGTGGTTCATGTACACAAAGCAGCCCTTGACCTTTCGCAGCGCCCTGCGGTTCTTGACCCTCACGCCCAGCCACACCTTGGTATAAAGCCACACGAGCGGCGTGGCGAAAACGCGGTAAGCGAAAAACGAAGCTATCTTCCACCCGACGGACGGGTGACTGTAGCGATAATCGCCGTTCACCGTGTCGCTGTTTATCTTGCCGTTGGTGGACGCGAAATCGTCGTTCACCTCGTCGTTGTAGTAGTATACGCGCTTCATTTCATAGCCTCGTAAAACATTTTTTCCATCTTATCCATGCAGGCTTCCTGCGAAAAGTCCGCTACTATCCCCTTGTAACGCTCGCGGTACTCCTCAAGCACATCGGGGTGCTTGATGAAAAAGTCGATTTTATCGGCTAAGTCCTGCGCGTCGCGGTTTTTAAAGAGATTGCGCTCGTCAAGCGCGAATTTAACGGTCGCGCTGCGCGGAGAATCCGCAATGATCGGCACTTGCCCACAGGCGAGCGCCTCCATACAGGCTATCGCCTCTATCTCGATCTCGGCGGGGTGCACATACAGGTCGGCGTAGTTGAGCACGTTGAGCATTTGGTCGTGCGGGAAAAAGTTGAACAGCGGCTTGTTGTAAAGCTTCTTCGCGCGCTCCCTGAGCTTTTGCTTCAACGGACCCTCGCCCGCGAAAATCAGCTGTATATCGCGGCTGTGCTTCGACAGCGCGGCGGCGTCGATAAGCACGCTGTGGCACTTCTCTTTGCTGTAACGCCCCGAAAAAATGATGACGAATCTGTTGGCAAATTCTGCGGGCTTTTCGATCTTTATAGGCTTGAAGCGCTCGCCCACGCCGTTTGATATCACATACCCGTTCGTCCTGTGATGAACCGCCTGCTCAAACACATTGCGTATAAATTCGGTGGGATAATGCACCGCGTCCACATGGCGGTAAACATTGCGGTATATCGTGTGGTAGGTGATTTGATTGGCAAGCGGGTTGTCCTTCATAAAAACATGGCTGGTAAAATTTTCAGCCTGCATATGAAAGCCGGCCGTGACGGGGATATCATACTTCTTGCACAGCTTGACCGCCGCCGTGCCCAGCATGAACGGCATCATCACATGAACGACGTCGCTGTTTTGGATAACGGGCTTAAGCACCCTTTTGTTCGCGCGCGAAAGCGAAACGCCGTTTTTGCTTACATAATTGTTAAGCGGACCCAGGCTGAGGGTCGGCATCACCACATAGCCGTCTTTTCCTCTTTTGTCCTCGTCCGAGCAGACTACAGTGACCTCGTGTCCGCGCTTTGCCATGGCGCGGATAAGGTTCATTGCTGAGATCGTCGTTCCGTTGTTTTCAACGCCCAGCACGTCGCATACTACAGTGATTTTCATATACCCTTTCTCATTCCATTTCTAAAAGTGTTCCTTATATCACTATATAATAACAGAAAACCACGCCTTTGTCTATAGCAACTACACGTTGATTATTTAGTCAGTTTTGTGTATCTGGCTGAAAACAAACAGGAAAGCTACATTAAACCGCAGAACTACGAACAGACAAAGAAAAACAAAAAGAAAAAGCACCCTTACGCAAAATACAATTTTGAATACAACGAAGAAACAGATACATTCACCTGTCCGGGCGGAGAGACATTAACGCTGCGAGGAGAAAAGAAATCGAAATCAGGCACAGGGTATGAATCCAAAAAGGGAGTTTACTACACCGAGAAATGTTATCAATGCCCTCACCGCGACCAATGCACCAAAAGCAAGGACGGCATCAGAAAGCTTGAACATTCAAAACTTTTCCACAAATACAGCCGGCAGTCGCTGGATAACATCACAAGCGAAAAGGGAATCACACTAAGAATAAACCGCTCTATACAGGTAGAAGGGGCTTTTGGCGTGCTCA
>JAXJVI010000315.1:0-7273 GCA_036308615.1 Acutalibacteraceae bacterium
ATCGGCAATGTGCCGATTATTGCCCAAAAGCCCGAATTTCCCACCGGCTGTGAATCGGTAAGCGCGGTAACGGTGCTTAAATACTTCGGCTTTGATATTACTGTCGGGCAGTTTGTTGACGAATATCTGCCTAAAAGCAACGAGTTTTACAACGCGGACGGCAAACGCTACGGCCCCTCGCCCTATGAATATTTTATAGGCGATCCGCGTCTAGACTCCTCCTACGGCTGTATGGCGCCGGTGATAGAAAAGGCGATAAGCGGTTATTTGGGAGGCTCCGACAGGGTTAAAAATACCACGGGAACCTCGCTTACACAGCTTTGCAGGGATTATATCGATAAGGACATTCCCGTAATGGTTTGGGCGACTATAGCTATGATAGAGGTCGAGCCCAGAGCCTCTTGGTATCTAAGGGACGGAACGCTGTTTACCTGGCCGGGCAACGAGCATTGCCTGGTGCTTACGGGCTATGACGGCAGCTATTATTATTTTAACGACCCCGATAAGGGAACGGCGGTTAAATACGCCAGAGCAAGGGTCGAGGACAGGTTTGAAAAATTAGGGAAACAGTCGCTGGTTGTTCTGCCTTAGTAAGCACTTCACCCAACGCAATTTACTTAATAATTTTTAAAATACGGAGGAAAAAATTATGCTGGAAATCGGAACAAAAGCCCCATCTTTTTCGCTTCCCGACCAAAACGGAGAGCTTCACACCTTAGAGGAATTTAAGGGTAAAAAGGTAATTCTATATTTTTATCCAAAGGACAACACGCCCGGCTGTACCAAGCAGGCCTGCGGCTTTTCGGAGCTTCAACCGCAGTTTTATGAAAAGGGCGCAGTTGTAATCGGCATAAGCAAGGACAGCGTAGCATCCCACAAGAAATTTGAGGAAAAATTCGGGCTTAATTTTACCTTGCTTTCGGATACAGAGCTTGCCGCAATAAAGGCATATGATGTATGGCAGGAAAAGAAAAATTACGGCAAGGTGTCTATGGGGGTTGTACGCACAACATACCTGATTGACGAAAACGGAATAATAGTAAAAGCGTTTGACAAGGTTAAGGCGGCGGAAAACCCCGCACAGATGTTAGCGGAGATTTCTATATCTTAATAATACTCATCACGGCAAGATAAAGGGCGAGGATAAAAAAGGAGAGATTAAACTGCCCATTAAAGCAGAGGGTGACCGCCCCGATAAGCGCCGACAGGGCGACCGAGAAATTAATTATCCGCATAATAAGCGCCGCCCGCGAAGGCTCGGTTTTGCGGCAGAGAATATTAAAAAGCACCGTTCCGCCGTCAAGCCCCGTCACGGGCAGTAGATTAAAAAGACCGATAAGCAGATTGATAAGCCCTACCGTTAAATAACCGTCATTACCGAAGGCGAGATAGTTTACAAAAAGGGTTGCAAAGAGCAAAAGATTTACGGCGGGTCCGCAAAGGGCGATAAAAATTTCATATTTTCCGCCGTTCCCGATTTTTGCCGTAATCTCCACCGCCGCTGGGACAAGCCTTATCCGCTTCGGCGCACAGTCCAAAATCCACATTGCGGCAAGGTGACCTGATTCGTGCATTAAGACCGCAAAAAGCATCGGCAGAATAAAGCCCATCCTGTCGAATGCAAGCATCGCCGTGATAACCGCCGCAAACAGAAAGGATACATAAAATTCCGTGCCGAAAGCTTTAAATCTCATTATCTAAAACCTCGTTTATATCGGTCTCGGCGCAGATATTAACGCTGTACCACTCTTTAAGAGACAAATATGTACCCTTAAAAAAATATTTTACGGTAAGAACCGATAGAAGTATTATAAGCGTGACGGTCATTTGGGTAATTATCATCCCGAAAAAAACGCCTGTAGGTTTAAAATTTTCCTGTTCGTCCATTGCGCTTACTCCTTGTAGAATCGGTGTGAATATGTTATATTAATATTATATTTTGCAAACGGAGGATATTATGCCTTTTTTACCTATAACCGTAGAGGAAATGCGGGAATACGGCTGGGAACAGCCCGATTTTGTAATAGTCACGGGGGACGCGTATGTTGACCACCCCAGCTTCGGCACGGCGATAATCTCCCGTGTGCTTGAAAATGCGGGTTATAAGGTCTGCATTATCCCCCAACCCCAAAACGATAAGGATTATAAACGCTTTGGAAAACCGAAATACGCTTTTTTGGTGAACAGCGGTAATATAGATTCAATGGTCGCCCACTACACCGCCGCCAAAAAGCGGAGAAGCGACGATGCGTATACCGCCGGCGGAAAATCGGGGGCAAGACCCGACAGGGCGGTTACGGTATACACAAAAAAACTTAAAAGCCTTTATCCCGATATGCCCGTACTGATAGGCGGGCTTGAGGCTTCCCTCCGGCGGTTTGCCCATTACGATTACTGGGACGACAGGGTGCGCCCCTCGGTGCTTATCGAGTCGGGAGCGGATCTGCTGATGTACGGTATGGGGGAAAAGCATATCGTAGAAATAGCTGACAGACTGGCGGCGGGGGAGGATGTTTCCTCGATTACCGATGTTTTGGGCACCTGCTATGCCGTAAACGCCGCCGATTATACGCCTATTTCGGGGGCGCAGGAGTGCGCCGCATATGAGCTTGTGTGCATTCCCGACGAAAAGGGAAAACGGCTTTACGCAAAGGCGTGTAAAATTCAGCAGACCGAGCACGACGCGGTGCGGGGCAGAACGGTGATACAGCGCCACGGCGGCAAAATAGTGGTGCAAAATCCCCCGATGCCTCCCCTTACGACAGAGGAAATGGACGGGGTTTACGGACTGCCCTTTATGCGGGACTACCACCCGAGCTATGAAATTTTAGGCGGAGTTCCCGGTATAAAGGAGGTTAAGTTTTCCCTTATTCATAACCGCGGCTGCTTCGGAGCCTGTAATTTCTGCTCAATAGCCTTTCATCAGGGCAGACAGGTTTCGGTGCGAAGCCACGAATCGGTTATAAAAGAGGCAAAGCTGTTAACCCAAATGCCCGATTTTAAGGGCTATATTCACGATGTCGGCGGCCCCACCGCAAACTTCCGCCGCCCCTCCTGTGACGGTCAGCTGAAAAAGGGACTCTGCCCCGATAAAAAGTGCTTAGCCCCCACGGTTTGCCCCGCGGTAAAGGTCACCCACGGGGATTATTTAAAGCTTTTGCGGGAGCTAAGGGCTTTGCCTAAGGTTAAAAAGGTGTTTATCCGCTCGGGGATAAGGTTTGATTACCTTATTGCCGACCAAAACGAGGAGTTTTTCAAGGAGCTTGTAAACCACCACATAAGCGGTCAGCTTAAGGTCGCCCCGGAGCATTGCTCAAACCGCGTGCTTAAGAAAATGGGCAAGCCGCCTATCGAGGTCTACAACAAATTTGAAAAGCGGTTTTACGAGCTTACCGAAAGCGCGGGCAAAAAGCAGTATTTAGTACCCTACCTTATGTCCTCCCACCCGGGGAGCACCAAAAAGGACGCTATAGAGCTTGCGGTCTTCCTTAAAAAGCACGGGCTCCACCCCGAGCAGGTGCAGGACTTTTACCCGACCCCCGGCACGGTCTCGACCTGTATGTTTTACACGGGGCTTGACCCTGATACTATGGAGCCTGTTTATGTCCCCCGCACCGAGCGGGAAAAGGCGGAGCAGAGGGCGCTTTTGCAGTACTTCAAGCCCGAAAATAAGGCGCTTGTGCTTTCCGCCCTTAAAAAAGAGGGGAGACTCGACCTTATCGGCACGGGGCCTAACTGTCTTGTCGCTCCCGATAAGCGTGAGGGCTACGCAAAGCCCCAAAAGCATAAGAAAACCATAAGAAATATCCATAAACCAAAGAAAAAATAGTAGGGAACGACCTATGTGTCGTTCCGTCAATTTCGCAAAACCTCGGGAGGGTACTTAAGCCCCTCCTATACGAAATGTCAATTAACCGGAGAGTAATTATGAACGAAAAGGAATTTGAAAGACTGCTGTTATCCGTCCAAAAGCCCGGCAGATATTCGGGCGGTGAGATAAACAGCGTTATTAAGGATAAAACAAAGGTAGATGTGCGGTTCGCCTTCTGCTTTCCCGATACATACGAGATAGGTATGTCCCACCTCGGAATGAAGATACTTTATTCCCAGTTCAACAGCCGCGAGGACATCTGGTGCGAGCGGGTTTTTGCCCCTTGGGTGGACTTTGAGGAAAAAATGCGGGAGAATAATATTCCGCTTTTCGCCCTTGAGAGCCGTGACAGTATAAAGGATTTCGATTTTATCGGCTTTACCTTGCAGTATGAGCTGTCATACACAAATGTCCTTAATATGCTTGACCTTGCGGGAGTTCCTTTAAGGAGCGAGGACAGAAAGGGCTTGTCTCCCCTTGTTGTGGCGGGCGGCCCCTGCGTCTGCAATGCAGAGCCCCTTGCCGACTTTGTTGACCTCTTTTTCTTAGGCGAGGGCGAGGAGGTCGATTTAGAGGTTATCGACCTTTACAAGGAATTTAAGGCAAAGGGCGGGAGCAAGGAGGAGTTTCTCCGCGCCGCCGCTAAAATAGAGGGGGTTTATGTCCCCTCCCTTTATGATGTAAGCTATAATGCGGACGGAACGGTAGCCGCCGTAATTCCTAAAGACGGTGCGCCCGAAACGGTCAAAAAGCGCATTATCAAGGATATGGACAGTTGCTTCTATCCCGATAATTTTGTCGTGCCCTTTATAGAGATAGTCCACGACCGCGCCGTGCAGGAGGTTTTCAGGGGCTGTATTCGCGGCTGTAGGTTCTGTCAGGCGGGCTTTATCTACCGCCCAGTAAGAGAAAAAAGCGCCGATACCGTAAACCGCCAGGCAAAGGCGCTCTGCGAAAGCACGGGATATGACGAGATTTCTTTGTCTTCTTTAAGTACAAGCGACTACAGAGAGCTTGAACCGCTCCTTAATAAAATGCTCTGCTGGACAGAGCCTAATGAAATAAGCCTTGCTTTGCCCTCGCTTCGTGTAGACAACTTCTCAAAGGAGCTGCTTGACAAAATTAACCATGTAAGAAAAAGCGGGCTTACCTTTGCGCCAGAGGCGGGCACACAGAGACTCCGCGATGTTATAAATAAAAATGTCACCGAGGAGGAGATTTTCCGCACCTGCAAAACCGCCTTTCAGGGCGGATATACCGCGGTAAAGCTTTACTTTATGTTGGGTCTGCCCACCGAGACCGACGAGGATTTAAAAGGCATTGCCGATTTGGGGCAGAGGATAATTGACCTTTTCTACAGTCTGCCCGAGAGACCCAAGGGTAAATCCCCCTCGGTTTCCATAAGCGTTTCGACCTTCGTGCCAAAGCCCTTTACCCCCTTCGAGTTCGAGCCGCAGATAGGCAAGGACGAGATTGAGCGCAGACAGACGGTGCTTAAATATTCCAACAAAAACCGACGGGTTAATATAAGCTGGCACGATTCTTCAACCAGTCTTTTAGAGGGCGCCTTTGCCCGCGGCGACCGCCGATTGGGTGCTGTTATAGAGACCGCATTTAAGAAGGGCTGTAAATTTGACAGCTGGAACGAGTGCTTTAAGCCCGAGCTTTGGGAAGAGGCGTTCAGAGAAAACGGCTTAACTCCCGAGTTTTACGCGGGCAGAAAACGCGAATACAGCGAAATCAACCCTTGGGACCACCTTGATTACGGCGTGACCAAGAAATTCTTAATCTGTGAAAACGAGCGTGCGCACAGGGCGGAAACCACGCCCAACTGCCGCGAAAAATGCGCGGGCTGCGGCGCTAATTGCTACGGGGAGGGAGTCTGCTTTGAAAAGCGTTAGAATTTTTTACACCAAAACAGGCAGAATGAAGTTTGTGTCCCACCTTGATATGAACCGCCTTATGATTAGGGTTATCAGGAAATCGGGCATACCCGTGTGGTACACCGAGGGCTTTAACCGCCATATTTACATAAATTACGCCGTGCCCCTCTCCTTAGGGTTCGAGGGGGTTTACGAGGTTATGGATATTCGCCTTACGGACGATAATTTTTCCTTTGATGAGGCTGTTTCAAGGCTTAACGCCGCCGCGCCCTACGGTATTGAGTTTTTGCGGGCGGAGGAGCCGGTTTTGCCCACGGTGGATATAGCTTTTGCCGAGTACGAGCTCACATTCGACCCCGAAAACGCTCCCCTTTATGACAAATTAAAGGAGTTTTTGTCGAAGGAGTCGGTAATTTGTCAGAAAAAGGACAAAAAGGGCAGAATAAAGGAGTTTGACATTATTCCCAAAATTAAACGGGCTGAATTTGCGGGCGATAAGGCTTTGCTTACGCTGTCCGCAGGCAACGAGGGGAATCTCAATCCCTCGCTTGTGCTTAGCGCCTTTTTCGGGGAAATGAATATCGCTCCCGTGTTCTGTTCGGTCAAGCGGCTTATGCTTTTTGACGGGGATTTAAAGCCTTTTAAATAATTTTTTCAAAAAAATTAAAAAAATGCTTGACAAACCTATATAAGGGTGGTATAATAACAAAGCTGTCGGAAAGATAGCTTTACAGTTGGTGTTGATTGCGGCGAGGGTCCACCCGTTCCCATACCGAACACGGAAGTTAAGCTCGCTTGCGCTGAAGATACTCGGCGGGAAGCTGCCCGGGAAAATAAGTAGATGCCAACATAAAGACCTGTACTTAATGTGCAGGTTTTTTTCTTTGCCCGGAGATAAATCGCTTTTGTAGGGAACTACCTATGTGTCGTTCCGATATTATCTTAAATTAAATCATTGACTTTTTGCGGAAAATATGTATAATTAATACTTGTAGCGGATTAAGCCGAAAGTAAGATTTTATCTGAAATTAAGTAAGCTCCGCCTCGGACGCCCTCGCCGTGTAAAATTTAGAGGGCAAAATGTAAAGGCAAGAGTACTTATTCACTCTTACTTATTACTTCATATGCAGGTATGGCGGAATTGGCAGTTTTCAGCCGAGCGCCGCCTGTGGCGGAGGAAGCGAAAGCTGAAAAGGCGCCGCGGTCGAAATTTTGCGCCGCTCCAAGGTGCAAAAAATTTCGGGCACCGCAAGAGTCACGCGGAAGCGCGGCTGCAAAAACAATTAAATATGCAGGTATGGCGGAATTGGCAGACGCGCTAGATTCAGGTTCTAGTGAGGGCAACTTCATGCAGGTTCAAGTCCTGTTACCTGCACCAAAAAACCTCGTTCTTCGGAACGAGGTTTTTTTATCCATTGCGCAATAAGACAGGGGACGGTTCGCTATCCTGAAAAACCTCCTGAATAAATCCCAGAAAATCTCCTTAAAAGAGCGGTTGGCTTCGGCTGACCGCTTTTTG
>JAXJVI010000316.1:0-2847 GCA_036308615.1 Acutalibacteraceae bacterium
AGCCTTATTTTCGTGCTTTTGCCAAGCTTGTTTATTTTATTTTTGCTTAATTAATCCGCCTTTGAAGTTGCTGTGTTTTTTTACAGCCCCTTTAATCATTATTAAGGTTATTTAAAATCTATTTTTGTAACCGTAAACTTGTTTTCTGCTTCGGAAATTGTCATTTCTATGCTATCACCCGTCTTGGCAAGGGGGAGCTTATCCGAAATTGTGATGGGGGCGATATAGATTTTATCGTCGCCTGCAAGCTTGATATAGTAGTTGGTATTACCCGAAACCACCGCGGAGGCGATATTTTCTATAATACCCGTAACGGTTGTTTCCGCCGCGTCCTCAATCTCAAGGTTTTCATTCTTAAGCTTGCTTATATAGTCCGCCCGAGCCTCCTCAACCGAGCTTCCCGTGCCGACTATCTGGTACTGGCTTACATCCACAAAGGCGTACATCTTAACCAGTCCCGCCCCGTCCTTAAGGGACATAAAGTAGGTCGGTCTGTCGGAAATATTGAGCAGAAGCGGGAAGGTCGCGCTGTATTTTAAGTGCTGAACCTGACCCTCTGCAGAGTCCATTGCGGAGTATTCCTCAGCGCCGGGTATCGCGTAATACTTAGTCTCCTTTGTGCGCAGATTTGTAAGCACAAAGCCGACATTCGATTCATCGCTTGTAACGGAAGTAATACCTGTATACAAATAAACATCATCGTTTATCGCAAGGTAATTATATCCGTCGGTGGGCTGTAAAACGCCTTTTTGACCGAAGATTGAGTTAAAGAAGCCCGAGCGGTATTTTCCGTTGTAGATCAACTGCTCCATAATCATATCCGAGCTGTAGACCTGATCGACCCAGGTGGGTATATCGGTAAGCTTGTAGTATTTGCTTTCGCCCGTAACGGCGTTTAAAAGCACCGCGCCCTCAATGTCAGAGCCGTTCCAAAAGCCTATTTTAAAGGTCTTTGTCGAGGCAACCCAATAGGGAGTGCCCTCCTCGTCAATCTCAAAGGAAATGTTATCAAATATCTTGGTGGGATAGTTGAATCGGAGATAACGGTAGAGATTTCTCATAAAATATTCGCTATAGGAATATTTAATTCCTTCGTCAAGGCGTACAAGGGAGGTTTCTTGCGTGGTCATATCCACCGTGATATATGCGGGAATACCCTCGCTGTTGTTATTAAACCACTTAATAATATCGCCGTAGGCAAGGGGAGTAACCCGCACGGGCTTGCCCTTATAATTTATTTGGGTGTAATCCTCTTCTATTACAAACTGGGAAACAAGGTCGGAGATTTCGCCTAATTTTCTCTGTCCCAGTCTTGAGGCGGTGTCGCGGTCAACCACGGGTATCTGTGTGCGGTTAATCTCGGCAACATCGGCGGTAAAGTCGCCGTCCTCCATAGTGATAAGCTTTTCATAACGGGAGGCGTTAAATATCTGCGCTCCCACAAGGCTTGCGACTGCGCTTAAAACAACTATGCAGACAACCGCCAAAACCGCAAATTTAAAGGGCTTGCCTATTTTTTTAACGGTCTCACGGCGTTCTTCTTTTGTGGAAATACTGTAAATCCCGCGTTCCTTTTTAACAAGCGAGAAAAGGGATAAAATCTGCGAAAAGGCGTTTACAACCACGCAGACGACAATGCAGAATACCAAAAAGCCCCACATTTCGCCGCTTCGAGGATTTATAGGCGGCAGTACAAACCAAAAGCCGAGAAAGATGATTACTGCGCAGATAAGCCATTTGAGAATTACCTTAAATACATTATTTTTCATTTTCTGCTCCTTTTTTATGTTTTTCGGCGCATAGGCCGCAGTTTTTGCAATCTCCTCCGCAAAAAGTTCTGCCGCTTTTTTGCCGTTTTATAATATATATCACGGCGGCAATAAACAAAACCGCCACAACGCTTAAAATAATATAATCGTATATATTCATATTTTAAAATCCTAAAAGCAGACCGATATTGTATACAATAAAGGCGCAAACCCACGCGACGGCGCATTGAAGCGCTATTACTCCCGCAGTGTGAAGCCTTGATCCTAACTCTGCCTTAAGGGTTGCTATCGCGGCGACGCAGGGGGTGTAAAGCAGGGTGAAGACAAGAAAGCTTGCGGCGGTAAGGGGGGTAAATACCGAGGAAAGGGCATTGCTAAGACCCTCAAGCCCTGTGCCCGCAAGCACGCCCATTGTGCTTACAACCGCCTCTTTTGCCGAGAGACCCGCCAAGAGAGAGGTGCTTATCCGCCAGTCACTAAGCCCTAACGGCGCAAAAATCGGGGAAATAAGCCGTCCTATAGAGGCAAGCAGACTATTAGACGAGTCGGTTACGAAATTAAGCCTTGAATCGAACGCGCCCAAAAACCAGATTATCACGGTTGCTACAAATATAACCGTAAACGCCTTTTGCAGAAAATCCTTCGCCTTATCCCACATCAAGAGCAGTACGCTTTTAGCCGAGGGAAGACGGTAATTAGGCAGCTCCATGACAAAGGGCACGGGATTGCCCTTAAAGGCGGTTTTGTTAAGTATCAGCGCGGTTATTATCCCCATAATAATTCCGAATATGTAGAGGGCGAACATCACAAACGCCGAGTACCTTGGAAAAAACGCGGCGGAAAAGACCGCGTAAATCGGTATTTTTGCCGAGCAGGAGACAAAGGGGATAAGCATAATCGTCATTTTGCGGTCGCGCTCGGAGGAAAGGGTGCGGGACGACATAATAGCGGGAACCGAACAGCCGAAGCCTATTATCATAGGTACAAAGCTTCTGCCTGAAAGCCCGATTTTTCGTAACAACTTATCCATTACAAAGGCGACCCGCGCCATATAGCCCGTGTCCTCAAGAATTGAGAG
>JAXJVI010000317.1:0-1841 GCA_036308615.1 Acutalibacteraceae bacterium
AAGAGGATTAAAATGAAAGAAAAAACAAAGAAATGGCTCAAAGCGGCAGGCGTTCGCGCCCTTAAAACAGCGGCTCAGGCGGCGCTTGCAGTCGTAGGCACAAGCACGGTGTTTATCCACGAAATCAACTGGCTGCTTGTTCTCTCCGCCTCGGCTCTGGCGGCGGTGCTCAGCCTGATAACCTCGCTCGCAGGCTTGCCCGAGGTTGACAAGGAGGAATAAAAATGTTTACAAATAGTTCACTTGCGAATTACAAAATCATTTCGCCGAACAAGAACGTCGGCAGACTTCATTCAATCGACACGGTAACTATCCATTGTGTGGTAGGGCAGACGTCCGCCGATTCGCTCGGTTATTTCTTTCAAGACCCCGACCTGGGCGCTTCATCAAATTACGGCGTAGGTTATGACGGTAAAATCGGATTGTACGTTGAGGAAAAAGACAGGAGCTGGTGCACGTCAAGCTCGGCGAATGACAACCGCGCTGTCACTATCGAAGTTGCGTCCGATATGTCGGAGCCCTACGCTATTACCTCAGCGGCTTACCGCTCGCTTGTGCTCCTGCTTACAGACATCTGCCGCAGGAATAACATTAAGGCGCTGAAATGGTCTACAAGCGCCTATGAACGCATGAATCACATAAACGGCGTAAATATGACCGCTCACCGCGATTATGCAAACAAGAGCTGCCCCGGTACATACATCTATGATCGCGAGGCTCAGATAGCCGCCGAAGTCAACAAGGCGCTCGGCTCGTCGGGCGTAACCGTGACCGTTAAGACCGAAACAGGCGACAGCGGCGTGCTTAAGGTTCAGAAATGGCTCAATAAGACATTCCGCTTTGGCATTGAGGAGGACGGTATCTGCGGCTACTACACCAAGCAGGCGCTTGTTAAAGGCTTGCAGAAGATTCTCAACAGCAAGAAGAACGCCGGACTTGTCGTCGACGGCATTTTCGGCGCTAAAACAAAAGCAGCGTGCCCGAACGTAAAGCGCGGAGCCTACGGCGCGTATCCGAGCATTCTACAGGCGTTCCTTATCTGCCGCGGCTACGACACAGGCGGCTTTGACGGCGACTTCGGAGTAAAAACCGAGGCGGCCATTAAGGCGTTCCAAAAGTCAAAAGGTCTTGAAGCCGATGGCATTGCCGGAAAGCAGACGTTTGAGGCGTTGTGCGGTTAGACGATAACTAAAATTATTCGAATGATTTTTTAATTAACTATTATATTGTTTCGAGTAATTTAACTTGATTTTAACTAATGAATATATTATAATAAAAATGTTGCCACACGACTAAAGCGCAGATTGTTGCGCTAAGTCAGCTCAAAGCCCCGGGGTTAATTCCTCGGGGCTATCGCTTTTGGGAGTATGGTGGGGCATACACCAAAAGGTTATAATACTACATATAATAAAATATCCGAATGGTTTCGGAGGTGCGGTTGAATATTATTTTGTCTATGAACGAGCGGATCAGCTCGTTTTTTTCGCTCTCGCTGACGTTAGGGCTTTTCAGCAGCGGAAGGATATCCCTGTTCCGCTCTACCAGCGCTTTTGCAAGTTCGGACTTTTTATTGCGCGGCTTTACCGTTTTTCGCTTCCATTCGGCAATATTCGCGTCGGTTATACGTTTACTCTCCTTAAGCTCTTCGAGCGTGTACACGCCGTTTTCGTAGGCTTCCCGAATGCGTGCAAACTTCCGCTGTTCCTTTTCAATCATCGCGGCGACGTCAATCTCGGTAATCTCCGTGTCGGTGCTCTGATTCTTTACGATTATGTCAAAAACCTCTGTCCTGAGCGCAACCTCAATCGCGGCAAGGACAAGCTTATTCAGCTTGTTTATGC
>JAXJVI010000318.1:0-7007 GCA_036308615.1 Acutalibacteraceae bacterium
AATGGTTGCCACCGGCAACCCGCACCCTTTAGGCAAGGGAGGCTGTTTTATTATTACTTTGTCTCGTTTACTTCCTCTTTCTTGCCCGAAAGAATAAGGTTAACGATTATTCCGAGGATAAGCGAGGTTGCAACCGCGGTAAGGGTGATCTTTCCGAAGGTGAGGGAAAGTCCGCCGATACCCGCTATCAGTATAGCCGATACAACAAAGAGATTTTTGTTTTCGTTAAGGTCAACCTTCTGTACCATCTTAAGACCGCTTACCGCGATAAAGCCGTAAAGCGCCATACAAACGCCGCCCATTACGCAGGCGGGAATGGAATTAACGAAGGCGACAAAGGGATTGACAAAGGAAACGATTATAGCGCCGAATGCCGCCGCGATGATTGTGGCAACCGAAGCGTTTCTGGTGATAGCAACGCAGGCCACCGACTCGCCGTAGGTGGTGTTCGGGCATCCGCCGAAGAAAGCGCCTACCATTGAGCCGATACCGTCACCTAAAAGGGTTCTGTGAAGTCCGGGTTCCTCAAGAAGATCCTTTTCAATAATGCTTGAAATGTTCTTGTGGTCGGCGATATGCTCGGCAAATACAACGAATGCAACCGGAATATACGCAACAGCGATAGTGCCGACATAGGAAGCATTAAGCTCCTTAAGACCGCCGAAAGCCGTTAAGAAGGTGAAATCGGGAACGCTTACAAAGGTTTTAACCGATACTCCGCCGGCTACAAGGGAGGTAAACTTACCGAAATCGATAAGCTTTAAGGCGTCAATATCAGCCGCGTTGCCTATAACGGTGAATATAAGAGCTACCGCATAGCCCGCGAGAATACCGAAAATAAAGGGAATGAGCTTTGCGGTCTTTTTGCCATAGGTTGAGCAGAGCATTGTAACAATAAGGGTTATAATGCCGATAAGCACGCAGAGAAGAACATTCGCAACCGAGTTGCCCTCAGCGTCTAAAACGCCGCCCTTCTGAAGGTCGCCGACAGCGTTGCCCGCAAGGGAGAGACCGATTATCGCAACCGTGGGGCCGATAACAACGGGAGGCATAAGCTTGTTTATCCAGCCTACTCCCGCAAACTTAACAATAACGGCGATAATTACATAAACAAGTCCGGCAAAAACCGCGCCCAAGATAAGTCCCACATAACCGAGCGCCATTGAAACTCCGCCCGCAAACGCCGCGAACATAGAGCCTATGAACGCAAAGGACGAGCCTAAGAAAACCGGGCTTTTCTTAGCGGTGAAAAGCACATAGACAAGGGTTCCTACGCCCGCGCCGAAAAGCGCCGCCGCAGAGCTCATACCGTTGCCGATAATCACCGGAACAACGAGGGTTGCCGCCATAATGGCAAGCAGCTGCTGGATTGCGAAGACAATAAGCTGACCGAATTTCGGCTTGTCTTCTACATTGTAGTACATCTTCATTTATTACTTCCTCCATATTTTGCACGGAATTTAATCCCGTGCGTTTTTCTATATCAACAGCATAAGGCTGTTCATATCTCATAAAGCTCGGCTACGGTCTCATCATCATAGGGCGGTATTTTTACCGCTATAATTTCCGACTTAGAGGTGGGAACATTTTTGCCCACATAGTCTCCCCTTATGGGAAGCTCCCTGTGTCCCCTGTCTATAAGCACGGCAAGCTGAATCGACGCCGCTCTGCCAAACCGCATAATCGCGTCCATAGCCGCCCTTACGGTTCTGCCGGTATATAGCACATCGTCCACCAAAACCACCTTTTTCCCCGCAATCGAAACCGTAAGCGCCGCCGAATGTATAACAGGGTCGGGTGAAATGGCGGTCAAATCGTCACGGTAAAAGGTTATGTCAATCTCGCCCGTAGGGGGACGGACGCCCTCTATACTATATATGTTATCCGCTATGATATTAGCAAGGGCAACCCCTCGCCTCTTTATACCTATAATACAAAGGTCGGTGCCGCCGTCGTTTTTTTCGAGTATCTCGTGCGATATGCGCTTAAGCGCCCTCGTCACCGCCGCCTCATCCATAAGCGTAGCCTTAAACTTATCCATAAAGCCCTCCGTAAAAAAGCGTCCCGCACACAGCAAGACGCTCGAATACTTAACACAATCCCGGCATATACATATATTATATATAATACATACCGTTGTTAATCAAAGCCTTGCCGATATCTCCGTACCGTCTTAAAGGAATTAAACCGCTATTAATATACCACACACATATATATTTGTAAAGATTTTTTTAACAAATCTTGAAATTTCTTTTTATACCTCATATTGTGTCAAAAATGTAATTTTCTGCATAAATCCCCCACTTTTAGGGTAAAATATCGGAGTGTAGGCGCCGCTTCACACCACTTTGGGTGATTTTGTAGGATTGCACAAGGTAAATGTAAAAAAATGCCATTATCTTGCCTTTTAAAAAGGTTACAAGCTTGTAACCTTTTTGAAACCTTGAGCTTTTTTAGTGCTTTTGACTAAAAAGTTGAATTTTTTCCGCTTTGACATAGTTGATTTAATGCTATATAATACCCCACGGCTTGCGAGATTTGTTTCAAAGGAGTCATTTGATGTTAGAAAAAATAAAGTACCGTTTGTCAAAGAGCCTGCTCTCAAAGCAAATGCGTATAAGCTGCATAGCGGTTATGACCGCGGTTACGATTGCAGTTGTTACTTTACTCGGGCTATCATTAAATACAGTTGAAATATTTGACGGTGAAAAGACATACACGGTGCGCTCACTTAATGTGAATGTGGCGAATGTTCTCTCGAACCTGAATTTAAAGTCCGAGCGCTACAGGATAACAAAAACCACGGTTGAAAACCGCAAAACGGCGGTTGAGATCGCCTATGCCTTCCCCGTTTACATTACAATGGGTGACGAGACCCTTGAAATCGAGTTTACGGGCGGCACCGTAGCCGACGCGCTGAACATAGCGGGCTACACACCCGACAGCAACGATTTTATCGAGCCGTCATTGGATACGGTTGTTACCGAAACCGTTTATATCGACTACACCGATATTGAATATGTGAACGGAAGCTACACCGAGGCTATTCCCCACAGCACAAAAACGGTATATTCCCACAGTGAAGCCGAGGGAACCACCACCCTTGAGGAGGGTTCGGACGGTGTTAAGCAGGTAAACTACACCGAAAAGCTTGTAAACGGTGTTTCCGAAGAGAAGACCGTCACCGGCGAGGAGGTTGTAGCCGCCGCGGTTGACGCCAAGAAGATTGTCGGCACTAAAAAAGTCACAAGCACAGTCACAACCTCTGCTTCGGTCAAAAGCGTCTCCACCCTCACCCCCTCTTCACCTATAGAGCTTGACCAAAACGGCAATCCCGTAAATTATAGGTCTAAAATCACGGCGAGAGCCACCGCCTACACCTATACGGGCAATAAATGCTCCACGGGCGTAGCGCCCCAGCCGGGCTATATCGCGGTAAACCCCAACTATATCCCCTACGGCACTAAAATGTATATCAAAACTGCGGACGGCAGCGTTATTTACGGTTATGCCGTCGCGGCGGATACAGGCGGTTTTACAAGGAGATACCCGAAAGGCGTTGACCTGTTTATGTCAAGCGAGAGCGCCTGTAAAAGCTTCGGCGTGCGCAATGTTGAAATCTATATACTTGAATAATTTTTAAGCAGCTTAAAAAGCACAATATCCGAAAATACGGATTAATTCAGAAAATAACAAGCTCGGCAAAAGCATAAAAATAATGCTAATGCCGAGCTTGTTTGTGTTTTTTCAGTCCCTTTTATTTTCCCCGTATCTGTCACTAAGCGTCAGGAAAACGGCGCGCATTGTATAAGAAACAAGGGCTAAAAAGATAAATGTTCCGCCGACAATGTAAAACGGGAGATAAAATCTTCCCGCTATAAGGGTTATCAGGGCGATTACAAGACAGCAGGCGGCTATTATTTTGAAGCCTTTTGAATTATCGTCACAGAAAATATTATCCGCAGAAATTCTTTTGATAATTTTTCTCAGCTGAAGCAGTGCTATGCCGAGGATCGGAGCACAGGGGTAGCAGGTCACCATAATGGTGGCGGGCAGGCTTTGGGAGCGGTGCATAACCTCAACATACCACGATACTCCGAAGGGCAGTAATATTGCCAAAATAACCAGCACACATATAAAAGCATCGGTAAGAATAAGACAAAGCCGCAGGGCTTTTTGAGCTTTCGGCATAAGCGGTTTCCTCCTAATACGCAGAATATTGCTTAATAATTATATATCTTTTTGTAACTAAAAGCAAGTATACAAAACAATTATTGCAAATTATTGCAAAATATGTCGTCTTTTTCGTATTGACTTTTTAATATCTAAATAGTATAATCTATCTATAATAGTATATCATAAAACGAACGGAGAATGCAGTAACGGATAAGTCACATAATAAGCTATGGACAGTTTTGCTTATCGCTTCGGTTATCTGCCTTATCGGCTGTGCCGGTTTTTTCATCGGGATGAAGCTTAGATCCGACGAAATGGAGGATCTGCGTTCGCAGGTAGCAGTAAGCGATGACAGCGTTTCTCAAACGGTTAATTATGTAGAAACTCCGGTTGATTTTGTCGAGCTTAAAAAGAAAAATCCCGATATATACGCTTGGATAAATATTCCGGGGACTTCGGTTGATTATCCTGTTTTGAGACGGGAGGACGATAATTCATATTATCTTAATCATACGGTGGAAGAAAAGAAATCGATATACGGCAGTATTTATACCGAGAATTATAATGACACCGATTTTGCCGATTTTAATACCGTGATTTACGGTCACAATATGAAGAACGGCACTATGTTCGGAACCCTCAAGAAATATAGGGACAAAGCCTTTTTTGAGCAAAATCAGTATATAAATATATATATGCCGGGCCGCATTATGAAATATCAGATTTTCGCGGCTTATGTTTGGGATAACAGACACATTCTTTTAAGCCTTGATTTCAGCAATGAGGATATACGCGAGGCTTATATAGATATGATTCTTTCCACCAGGAAGATGAACGCTAATATCAACAGCAATTTACCTGTCACTAAGGATGACAGAATCATTACCCTGTCAACCTGTACGGGTAATGACGAGGAGCGGTATTTGGTTCAGGGAGTTTTGATATATGACAGCAGAGAACAATAGAGAAGCAAAGGCTCCGAAACACAAAGCACCTCAAAAACACAAAAAGCTTATAATTGCCGTGTCGGTTGTTTTGGCTGTAATATTGGGTTTGGTTTCGGCTTTTTTCATTGTCCGCAAGGTCGGCGAGAACGCTTTAAGAAAAAGGCAGGAAAACGCACAGACGGTTTTTCCGTCGGGCAACTCGGAAGCACTTCCCGATGATGCGGACGCTTATTATAACGGCGTAGCATATGATTATAACGACAGGCTTATAAATATTCTCCTTTTGGGGGTGGATAGGAACAAACCTAATGCGTCTGATTCACATCAGGCGGACGCGATTTACCTAATATCCTTGGATACGGACGCAAAGACGGTCAAGGTTATAGCGGTATCTCGCAATACCATTACGGAGGTTGACACATACGATATAAACGGCAGTTATTTTTCCACGGCAAAGCAGCAGATATGCCTTGCTTACACATACGGAAATGACGATAAGACCTCTTCGGAAAATACTCTCAAGGCGGTTTCAAATTTTCTTTACGGCGTGCCTATAAGCGGATATTACACCGTGTTTATGAATTCCGTTGCGGATATTGTGGACGCGGTGGGCGGTGTGCCGGTTACCGTTACGGAGGATTTGACCGGCATTGACCCGAGAATGAAGATAGGCGCAGAGGTTACGGTCACGGGCAAAAACGCCTTGAGCTATCTGCAACACAGGGGAGACAGCAACGCTCCCCGGCTTGAGCGGCAAAAGAGCTTTATTTCAAGCTTTGTCGGCAGAGCTAAGTCGGCAATGCTTAAAGACTTGTCTCTTCCGCTTAAAATGTATAATAAATTAGCGGAAAACACGGTTACTAATGTAACCTCCGCAAGCGCAGTATACCTTGCATCTGAAGCACTTAATGCGGATTTTCAAATTATCGGAATTGAGGGTGAATCAGGGACCGACGGTGCCTATGAAACCTTCGTGCCCTATGAAGATCAGCTTTATGAAATGATTTTAGATGTATTTTATAAAAAGCAATAATTTTTGAAAGGAAAATTGATATGAAAAAGGTATTAGCAGTTCTTTTAACAGCAATTTTGGCATTTACAGCCCTGACGGCTGCTGCCGAAAACCCCTCCCCCGAGAAGTTAAGCGGTGTAATAGTATCCGTTTCGGGTAAAGACGCAGACGGAAACACGCTTAAGCTCGCAGTAGAGAATACTGAAATTGCGCAGAGCACCTATACCGATGCGCTCAATAATCTCAAAAAAGAGGTTGGCGACGATAATCTTAAGATCGTTGACCAAAAGCAGCTTGTTTTAAAGGAAGGCAGTAATCCGAAATTCCCGTTAACCGTGGATTTGAAGGTTCCCGGCGTTAAGCCCACATCAAAGGTATTTGTCCTTTTCAAGGCAAGTGCGAATCAGGCTGAGGGACTTTCCAATAAAGCCGCGGACGGCGAGGTTATAGGACTTTCCGCCACCACAAGCTTTAAAATTATAAATCTTGCCGAAGTCGCCGATGTTCAGAAGCTTGACGCGGTTGCAGGTACAGATAAGGTAACCGTTACATTCAACGCCCTCGGAGAGTTCGTTCTCGTAACCGACGCGCAGACCGTGGCAAGCATTACCGAGGCGGCTAAGGATGATACAAAATCACCCCAGACCTCGGATAAAGCGACCCCCGTTATGGTTGCTCTCTTTGCGGTAGCTGCTGTTCTCGCTGTTGTTTCTGTAAAGAAAATCAGAACTGCCGCATAATATTTAAAACACGCAATAACGGGCTGTAAAAAGCGCAGTATCCCTAAAAGGCGGATTGAGAAAAAATGAAAAAAGCTCGGCAAAAGCAGGAAAATAAAGCTTATGCCGAGCTTTTTGCTATTAAACGGAGAA
>JAXJVI010000319.1:0-4946 GCA_036308615.1 Acutalibacteraceae bacterium
GCTCCGATGTGCTTTGAAAGCTCGGTCATAAAGCTCTGGCAGAAGCGCATAACCTCCCCGTCCGACTTGCCCTTAGGGTCAAAGTCGGAGCCGCCCTTACCGCCGCCTATCGGAAGACCTGTAAGGCTGTTCTTGAAGATCTGCTCAAAGCCCAAGAACTTAATAACCGAAGCGTTAACCGACGGATGCAGACGGAGACCGCCCTTGTAGGGTCCGATAGCAGAGTTGAACTGAACTCTGTAGCCACGGTTTACCTGAACCTTGCCGTTGTCGTCCACCCAGGAAACACGGAAGAAGATCTGCCTTTCAGGCTCAACGATTCTTTCAAGAATTCCGTTTTCTTGGAGCTTCGGATTAGCCTCTACAACCGGCTCTAAGGATTCAAGAACCTCTCTTACCGCCTGTAAAAACTCTTTTTCGTTCGGATTACGCGCCTCAACGCCCGCGTAAACCTTTTTTAAGTATTCGGATTTAAACATTTTTAAACCTCCCTAAATTTTTCCCTGTTTTTTAGAATACTACTATTTTTTCTTACAGTCAATAAAAAATTAAGCATTTTATAAAAAAATTTAATATTTTAAAGTGATAAAGCGTTTTTTCTTTAAAATATTTTTCTTGCAATCGTGTAAAAATATGTTATAATAATTAATAATTTAATAAATCTATATGACGCTTACAGGAAAAACAGATTTGTTGCCGAAGGAGTAACACTCTCAGGCGTCCCTTTTCGGGCAGAGACTGTAAGCTGATAGAGCTTTGGAGAATCCCGTATTTTAATCGGGTGCCGAAGGGGCAAGGCGGTTTTCCGCTAATCTCTCAGGCAAAAGGACAAAGTGCAACCTTTCTTCTTTTTAAGAAGATTTTTTCACCGTTTCTTTTGCCGAGCTTAAATTTAAGCTCGGCTTTAATATTTTTTAAGGAGTTTTTTAAATTATGGAGGCTGTTTTTTCAAAAATCGAAGAGCTAAACGGTGCCGTTAACGGCTTCGTTTGGGGCTGGGTAGGACTTATTCTTCTGCTCGGTACGGGTGTGATTGCAACACTTGCCACAAAGGTGTTTCAGGTATCCCATTTAAAGCATTGGTGGAGCAATACCATAGGAAGTCTTTTCAAAAAGGAAGTTATAGGTCACACCAAAGAAAAAGGCGCTATTTCCCCCTTCCAGGCATTGTGTACCGCTCTTGCGGCTACGGTCGGTACCGGTAATATAGCCGGCGTTGCCGCCGCAATTTGTGTAGGCGGTGCAGGCGCCGTCTTCTGGATGTGGGTGGCCGCGTTTTTAGGTATGATGACAAACTATTCCGAAAATGTTTTGGGTATCTTTTTCCGCCGCAAAAATGCAAATGACGAGTGGTCGGGCGGCGCTATGTATTATTTGCAGGACGGTCTCGGCAAGAAAAAGCACTGCAAATACATAGGTAAGGTTTTGGCGGTTCTTTTCTGTATCTTTACAATGCTCGCCTCCTTCGGTATAGGCAGTATGGGACAGGTAAATAAGATAGTCACCAATGTTGCCGCGGCTTTCGATGTATCTTCCCTTTCTTCTATAGAGGTTTTCGCGGGGGTTTCCCTTTACAATATTATTTTAGGCGCGGTGGTTATGGTTTTAGTCGCCCTTATAACCCTGGGCGGACTCAAAAGAATTGCCAGTGTCGCCGAAAAAATCGTACCATTTATGGTTGTGCTTTTCGTGGCGGGAAGCCTTGTGGTTATCGGCGTAAATTACGCGCATATTCTCCCTGCCTTTAAGGCTATATTTGTAAACGCCTTTAAGCCCGAGGCATTTGTCGGCGGAACTATAGGCAGCGCTATTATGCTTGCGGCTCAGCAGGGCTTCAAGCGCGGCGTGTTCTCTAACGAGGCAGGTCTTGGCTCCTCGGTTATGGTTCACTCCAACTCAAATGTTAAGGAGCCCGTTAAGCAGGGTATGTGGGGCATATTTGAAGTATTTGCCGATACTATGGTAGTATGCACAATGACCGCTCTTGTTGTTTTAACATCAGGCGTATTCAACGCAAAAACAGGCGCTGTTGCCGAGGGACTGAATGACGCGACACTGGTCGGCGGCGCGTTTAACACCGTTTTCAGCTTCGGAAACATCGGTCAAAAGTTTATTGCTGTCGCTATGTTCCTTTTCGCCTTCACAACGGTTCTCGGCTGGTCGCATTACGGCTCAAAGGCTTGGGAATACCTCTTCGGCGCCAAGACCACCGTTATATTCAAGATAATTCATGTTTGCACCGTTATATTCGGCGCTGTGCTTACCTCAAGCCTTGCTTGGGATATTTCGGACACCTTTAACGGACTTATGATGATACCCAACCTTATAGGTGTTGTTGTTTTAATTCCGCTTGTCGTTAAAATTACTAAGAATTATGTTGACAGAAACATAAAGGGCAAGGATGTCGAGCCGCTCCTTTCACACGAACAGCTTGACAACCCTCCCGCACAGGAAAAAGAGACGGTATCGGTTTCGGAATAGTTTTTATAAGCCTCCCTTGTTAAAGGAAGGGGGACCGCCGAACGGCGGTGGAGGGATTGTAAGAGGTTTTAAAACAATCCCCCAGTCACCTATCGGTGCCAGCCCCCTTTACACAAGGGGGCCTTTATTATAAGGAGAAAAATGAAAGCTTACAAATACATTTTATTTGATTTAGACGGAACGATAACCGATTCCGCCTTAGGTATTACCAATTCGGTAAAATACGCTTTAGATAAACTAAACACCCCTATTCCGCCCTACGAAACCCTTTGCAAATTTATAGGCCCTCCCCTTTTGGACGGCTTTAGAGATTTTTGCGGATTTGAAACCGAAAAAGCACAGGCGGCGGTAAAGCTTTACAGGGAGTATTACGAGACAACGGGGCTTTATGAAAATGCGGTCTATGACGGCATACCCGAATTTTTAAGGGCGCTTAAAGAAAAGGGCAAAAGCGTTATTCTCGCCACCTCAAAGCCCGAGAAATTCGCAAGACTTATTTTAGAGCATTTCAATTTAATGCAGTATTTCGACTTTGCCGCGGGGGCGTCTTTGGACGAAACGCGCAACAAAAAGGACGCGGTCATAGCCTACGCCCTTAAAGAATGTAATATTACAAATAAAGCTCTCGCCGTAATGGTAGGCGACCGACACCACGATGTTGACGGAGCAAGGGTAAACGGCATATCCTCTATCGGCGTGCTTTACGGCTTCGGCGACCGCGAGGAGCTGTCTAACGCCGGCGCTGATTATATCGCCGAGGATATAAACGCGCTTTATAAAATATTGCTTTAACAATATGCTTTCACATTGTAGGGGAGGGCCTCTGTGCCCTCCCGAATTTTTTTGCAGATTAACGTGAGGGCACTTAAGACCCTCCCATACAAATATCTAAAACTCCTTGCATTCCGCTCCCGATTTTTCGGCAGAGGAATAAAGCGCGCGGTGGCAGGTAAACATTATTATCTGTCCGTCCTTAGAATATTCCTTAAGATATTTAAGAGCCGTTTCCGCCCTTTTATCGTCATACTGGGTAAGCGTATCGTCAAGCAATATAGGCAGGCTCTCGGCATTTTCAAATATCAGGTCGGACAGCGCAAGCCTAAGGCTTAAATACGCCTGGTCATAAGTACCCGCGCTTAAATAAGCCGATTCCTTACCGCCGAAAACTCCCGATTTTTCCACGCTTATATCAAAGGACTTTGAAATCTGCATAGCTTCATATTTACCGCCCGTAATACCGCTGAAAATCTCCCCCGCCTTTTGCTCTAAGGCAGAGCCGTAGCCTCGGCGAAGCTCGGCAAAGCTGTCACGAAGCACCTCTAAGGTAATATCCGCCGCCTTGCAAAATTCCGCCTGTGCCGCGGTCTTTTTCTTCAGTTCTACGATTTCCCTATTTAATTCATCGGGATTTTCCGCCGTTTCAAGCCGTGAAAGCGCCTTAGCCTCACTCGCGGCAAGCCTTTCCTTCTTTTGCGTAATCAGACCCAATATACCGTCATACTCCCGCTTTATGGCTTCAAAATCGGTATTGTCGGGCTTATAATCGGGCAAAGCGGCAAGCTTTTCCCGTGCCTCCTCATAAGATATATTGCCGACATCTCTTACAAGATAATTAAGCCTTTGCTTAATTTCCTTTTGCTTTGCGGCGTTTGCGTTAAGGGTTTCAAGCTCTCTTTTTATCTGCTCGGTACTTGCGGTTTTTTTATACCGCCCGAAAAATTTAAAAAGAGAGTCTCGCTTTGTATCAAATTCGGCTTTTAATTCCCCCGCCTGCTTCTCACATTCACTTAAAAGCTCCCTTTGCCGTTCGGTCACCGATATTCCCGCATTTACTGCTGTATTTATTGCCTCAAGCCTTGCGGACAGCAGAGTTACCTTTTGGAATACCTCTTCCCGCTCCCGCTTGAGGTTTTCGCTTTCGGCTTTAAGCCCGTTTAAATCGGAATAGAACTTATCTATTTTTTCTTTGTCAAGAGGGCGCATAACAAAGCCAAATATAATGAGAATAACCCCCGCCGCCGCACTTGCCGCGGCAAATACGGCAGAGGTAAGCACCGCAAGCAATATCGCAACCCCCAAAAACAGCGCGCCCACGGCAATAAGCGGTATTTTAACACCCTTTCGGCTTTTTAATATCTCGCTTTCTTTGGCGGAAAATTTATTGATTTCCTCTTCCTTTTTGGAAATTTCGGCTTTTAACAGCTCCCCTTTTTCGTCAAGCTCCTTCTTTTCCCTTAACACCTCTTGCTGTGCCGAATTTGCGTCAGGGCTTGCGGCAGAGCTCAGGCTTTCGCGTAGTCTTAAAACCTCGGCGGTTTTATCCTTAAAGCTTTTCTCGGCGGTCTCGGTCATATTGAGACTGAGCTCAACCATTTTTACATATTCGTCGTCGGCAAAGCCGCCGCCCTCAAGCTTTAGGCTTTCGTTAAGCGAGTCCAGATCCTCCTTTGTTTTAAGCATTTCAC
>JAXJVI010000320.1:0-17319 GCA_036308615.1 Acutalibacteraceae bacterium
ATCCTGAGGAAGCGGTTACGGTAGGTTAAATTCAGCCAAAATTAAACGCTTTGGCTATTAAGGGAGATAGTAAGATGAAATCCTTTTTAATAATCGGTATGGGTTCGCTCGGACATCACCTTTGCAACGAGCTTTCAAAAAACGGCTGTGAAATAATGGCGGCGGATATAAACGCCGAAACGATGGAGGATATAATGCCTATGGTCGTAAGCGCAAGGGTGTGCGACTGCACAAAGATAGATGTCTTAAAGACCCTCGGCGTTGAGGAGTTTGACGCCTGCTTTGTCTGCATTGAGGATTACTTTCAGGCATGCCTTGAAATCACCGATTTACTTAAGGATTTGGGCGCTAAAAAGGTTTACAGCGTGGCAAACCGCGATGTTGAGGAAAAGTTTTTGCTCCGCAACGGAGCGGACAGGGTTATTTATCCCGAACGCGATGTGGCGAGCCGTATAGCGGGGCTTGAAAGCACCGAAAATATATTTGACTTCATAAATATTTCGGCAGAGTACTCTATTTTTGAGATTGAGCCTCTTGATAAATGGATCGGTAAAACGGTTACCGACCTTGATTTCAGAAACAGGTACGAGCTAAACATAATCGCCGTTAAAAAGGACGGTAAGGTTCTGCCCATCCGCCCCGATTATGTCTTTACAAAAGCGGAGCATTTGCTTGTCCTCGGGCATATTAAGAATGTCCGCCGTGTTTTAAAATAGGCTTTAATCAAAAAAATACAAGATTAGGAGGACGGTCGGTGCAAAGGCTTTTATGCGGACTTAGGCACACATTCGTAAGTAAAAAGTTCATCGGCTACTGTTTCATAGGTATTTTCAACACATTTAACACCGCTTTTTTTTCCTGGCTGGCGCATTTTAGGGTGCAGGATAATATCGCCGCTTACATAGGGTATTTTATTTCGCTTACAGTAAATTATATTTTAAACAGTATAATAGTTTTCAAAAACCGCCTTGCCTTAAGGCGGTATTTCAGGTTTTTACTTTCGTATGTGCCTAACTTTATTATTTATACGCTGGTAAGTCTGCTTACCATTAATGTTATGCACATTAATCAGTTTTGGGCAACGGTGCTTGCAACCGCGGCGGGAGCGCCCGTTACATTTGTTATAATAAAGCTTTTTGCCTTCGGCAATAAGTCTCAAGCGGAAAAAGATGCCGGATAAAATTTCAAATTTGTTAAAATAGTTATCCTTGACATAATCGGATAATAATAATATAATGTCACTTATATGGACTTCTCTGACACATTAATATATAAAGGTGGTTATTTTATGGCAAAGGTAATTAAGCTTACCGAAGACGGTCTTAAAAAACTCGAGGAGGAGCTGGAATATCTTAAAACCGCGGGCAGAGCGGATATAGCCGAAAAAATCAAGGTCGCCCGGGGATACGGAGACCTTTCCGAAAACAGCGAATATGACGAGGCTAAGAACGAGCAGGCTAAAATCGAGGCAAGGATTGTCGAGATTGAGGAAATGCTCAAAAATGTTGAAATTATAGAGGATGTTAAGGGCAACGCAAAGACGGTTATGGTCGGCGTTAAGGTTAAGGTGCTTGACGAGGAATACGGTGACGAGTGCGAATACCGTGTTGTAGGCTCAACCGAGGCGGATCCGAGAGAGGGTAAAATTTCGGACGAGTCCCCTGTGGGCAGAGCGCTTATGGGCAAGAAAATAGGCGACGAGGTTATTGTCGAGGCTCCCGGCGGCGAATTTAAGCTTAAGGTAGTAGGTATTTCAAAATAAAACTGCGTGTTTAAACTGCCGTAAAAACGGCGGAAAGGAGAGAAGAAAATGGCACAGAATAATAACAGTCCCGCAACTCAGGATTTGAATGAAATTGTTAAGGTTCGTCACGAAAAGCTGGCGGCTTTGAAGGAAAGCGGTAATGACCCTTTTCTGATTACAAAGTTTGATTTTGATAACGACTCTGCTAATATTAAGGCGAACTTCCACGAGCTTGAGGGTAAAACCGTTAAAATCGCAGGCAGAATTATCGCCCGCAGAATTATGGGTAAGGCAAGCTTTGTGGGTTTAAGCGATTCCACCGGCAGAATTCAGCTTTATGTTAAGCGTGACGATGTAGGCGAGGATGTTTATGCCGCTTTCAAAAAGTGGGATATCGGCGATATTGTGGGTGTTGAGGGCTTTGTTTTCAAGACCCAAACCGGGGAGATTTCCGTTCACGCAACATCTATAATCTTGCTTTCAAAATCTCTTTTACCTCTTCCCGAAAAGTTCCACGGACTTAAGGATAACGATTTAAGATACCGTCAGCGTTATGTTGACCTTATTGTTAACCCCGAGGTTAAGAACAACTTTGTTATTCGCTCAAGGTTCATAAAGTTTATGAGAAATTACCTTGATAATATGAATTATATCGAGGTTGAAACCCCCGTACTTAATACGATTGTGGGCGGTGCCGCCGCGAGACCCTTCATTACTCATCATAACACCCTAAATATACCTATGTATATGCGTATCGCCACCGAGCTTCCTTTAAAGAGACTTATTGTCGGCGGTATGGACAGGGTTTATGAAATCGGCAGAATTTTCCGAAACGAGGGTATGGATCCAAAACACAATCCTGAGTTTACTACGGTTGAATTATACCAGGCTTATGCCGATTTCCACGATATGATGGATATTGCCGAGGGTATAATCTCCGGTGCCGCAAAGGAAATTTTAGGCACCTATGAGCTTGAGTGGTTAGGTGAGAAAATTGACCTTACCCCCGGTTGGCGCAGACTCACTATGGTTGACGCCGTTAAGGAATATGCGGGTGTCGATTTCGGCGCTGTTACCGATGATGCCGAGGCGGTTGCCGCCGCCCAAGCTATCGGTGTTGAGCTTGCCGAAACAGCGGATAAAACTTGGGGTAACGCCCTTTATGCCTGCTTCGATCAGCGGGTTGAGGAAAAGTTGATTCAGCCTACATTTATCACAATGTACCCTGTTGAGGTTTCTCCTTTAACCAAGGCTTCACCAGAAGACCCGCGCCTGACCGAGCGTTTCGAGCTGTTTATTTGCCACAGCGAGTTAGCAAACGCCTATTCCGAGCTTAACGACCCCATTGTTCAGCGTGAACGCTTTATGAAGCAGTTAGAGCTTCGTGACAGAGGCGATGACGAGGCGGAAATGCTTGACGAGGATTTCCTCACCGCTATGGAGTACGGTATGCCTCCCACAGGCGGTATGGGTATCGGTATCGACAGAGCCGTAATGCTCCTCACCGGCGCCGACACTATCCGTGAGGTAATCTGCTTCCCCACAATGAAGCCATTAGACTAAGAAAAACCTTTATTTATGCGGGTTTTCAGGGTTTTGAAAGTGTCAAAAATGGCATTTTACCCACGATTTACCCACAGAACCCGAAGGTTTCCTGAAAAGTTATGAGAACTTAATAAGGTTTTAGCAGGTATCAAAGCGATTTGATACCTGCTTTTTTAATCTTTATTCTTCTGCCATATTTCGTGAATGGTTTCTGCAAAGATTGTTCTTGAATGTTTATTAGGGTTATCGTTTGTGTTCTTCTTGTATAAATAATATTTACGAACCTGTTGCCATAATCCCTGTTCTTTGACCCATTTGATTTTGGTGGATAACTCCATATATCCTTTGGGTTGATATTCCCACGAGTAACTGTTTTGCTTTTTATTATAACGGATATATTGCTGCCTTCCGTCACAGCATTCGTATATAATACAGAAATCGCAACTATGTAGAATACGGGAGTTTATTCTATCCTTAACCTTAATTGTGAGAACACGAGTTGAGTCCTCTGTGTAATCATATCCAAAAATAGAATATCCATAGGGATTAGTAACTCTATCAAGACCTTTATGAAGAATGTTTCGTATTTCTTCGGCGGAATAGTTTTCATCGGGGTCATTAACTTCAATATTCACATCAAAATCAAAGCCAGTATTAGAATTTCGGTCACGGGTTATCATCTTTCGCTTACTACTTCCTACGAAGTGGTATTGGAAGGTGAATTCATCTCGGACTTCATCTTGTAGTCTATGGATAATTTTGAATAACTCGTCTCTAATGGGTTCCCATTCTTGATTAGGAACATATTCAAAATCGTGCATAACTATAATGCCTCCTTTCGTTCAAAATTAAATCATTACAGTATACCACTAAAATTTCTCTTGTCAATAGTTTTATTATAACATTTTATTGCGAGAATTTCCACCCGTCCATCCTCTTTGCATAATTCATAAAGAAGTTAATAGATGAATTTAAGAATATTTTGTGGTGCTTTTTATTGCCCATATAATATTCTATTTTAAGGGTTAAAGAAAAAGGATGGGTGGACGGGAAATCGTCCACCCGAAAATCAACCTAAATAGATTTGCCCAGCAAAACGGGACATTGTCTGCTTAACAAAATCCTCGTGGACATCCGTATAGATGTCCAAAGTGGTTTTGGCATCATTGTGCCCCATAAGATATTGTACAATCTTAACATCAATGCCGCTGTTGGGTTCACAGCATTTTTCTATCATACGGGTGCAATACGAATGTCGCAGCATATGGTTAGTCTGATGTGGAAGATATACGGGGTCTCGTTTTTCCAATGAGGCAACCACTTTTTCGTTAGCATTATATTTACTGATAATGCTATCAATAGCATCATTCACACTTTTGGGACTTAACACCAAACCGTAACGATTAAGGAAAACCCAGTTAGAATATCCGTCAATAACGACATTTCTGTCAGGAAGTGTCTTTTGCCGTTCCCTTTCTGCTAAAAAGGCTTCTCGTACCTTTGGTTCCATAGGAATAACTCGTTCACTTGCAGTATATTTAACAGATTTGACTTTGTTATAGCATTTTCCGTCAGACCATCTACGGTATATCAATTGCTTGGTTATATGGATACTACCATCATCTTTAAAGTCCAAATCATCCCAAGTTAGTCCACGAAGTTCGGATATTCTCAAACCTGTTCCTAACAAAACCGTTATGACATTGACCCATCTTGCAAAGCATTCATTTGACAACATATAGTCAACGAATGTTCTTTGCTCGGAGCAAGTTAATCCCTGGATTTTGTGTGGGTCATTCCAACTTGGTAATGCTCTGACTTCCTTCATCGCCTTGGTGCAAGGGTTTTTACGGATAATATTCCCGACCAAACCGCCCAAGTATCCACTCTCGCTCGGTGTCAGAGATGGTTGTTACTGCCGTATATCTACCCGCACGGTTTTGGGTATAGTTGTTATAAAAAGCAACCCCTGTGGTCGCCAGAACCGCCACACAGAGCACAATGCTCAATATTGTCTTAACTGTTTTCATATTCTTTTACCTTCCTATAAAAAGTAGTCGCTTTCATACCGCCCAATCTTTTCATTGCTTCCACGGCAGTGATGTCACCGTCTCGCCAAACCTTAACCACCTTGGCAAAGTCGGGGTGTTTGATTGGTTTTCTGCCGAGATATTTTCCGTTGGCTTTTGCTATTGCTATGCCTTCGGACTGCCTTTGATGGAGGTTAGCAACTTCAAGTTCGTAGATAGAACCGAAAATGCCAAGAATACATCTGCCCATCGGGGTAGTAGTGTCGATTGTTTCCTTTTGGGAAACAAAATCCACATTCTTCTTGGTTAGTTCATCCACGAGCACAAGTAAGTCCTTGGCAGACCTCGCAAACCTTGAAATACTTTCGACAACTACGGTATCTCCCGCACGGACAAAGGACATCATTTCTTTGAGGGCAGGACGGGCGGTGTTTGTACCAGTTTGTTTGTCAATGAATATTTGTTCAACACCAAGTTCGTTCATAAGCACTTCCTGTCGTGCTTCATTTTGTTCTTCGGTACTCACTCTGATATAACCGATTTTCATAGTTTTTTCCTTTCTAACCCAATAGGGTGTTCGTTTCTTTTGGTATATTCCAAAAACACAAAACCAACTCTATTGGGTTGCTTTTCTTCCGTTCCGTTGGACTATACCCTAATGGAATACGATTTTTGCTATTATTCGTTGCCTCTGTCGTAGATTGCTTCGCAAATCAAGCGACAGGCAGTTTTAAAACCGACCAAGAATGCCGAGTATTCCAAATGGCAGGACATTGTACCGCATTTGTCCACATAGGCATTCAAAAGGTCTTTCTGCTTATCGGTCATTGTTTCTTCGAGGACTTCTCTTGCGACCCCTGCCTCATGCAGTGCTTCGTTGTATTCGTTACTGCGGTGCATAGGTCTATCAAATAGATTGAGATTGCCGTAGAACAAGTCTTTGATTGTCTGGTCAGTCATAAGGTCACCTCTTTTTGAGTTCGCTCTCGTCTACACCGTAAACACGATATACGGTCTTGGGAGTGATTTCTTCTTTTTCAATAATGATGTGGTCAACCCCTTGGGGCAGGATAATTTCAATATCTCTGCCCATATGGGACGGAAGCACCACACTGTTGCCGCTTGTTTCATACTGTAAAACTAAAATCTTCATAAACATTCTCCTTTCTGATGTTATGTAAGTGGTGCCGCTGGCTCGGCACCGCATCAACAAAGATAAATGAAGGAGGAATTAGATTGGAGGAATGAAAAGGAATTACATACACAACTTGCTCTGCTGCCAGAACAGAGCACTGATTGGAGAAAGGGTCGAAAATGAAAAAAAGACCCACATATCATGGCACTCCCGCCGAGTGATGATATGTAAGTCTAAAAAATTCTAATATGTTATGTGCTATTCATTTGTTGTACTAATTATACCATAATTCGACCTGTACGTCAATACATATTTTAGAATAAAACCGCAACTTTTGCAATTTTATAAAAGTTTTTCGGGTTATAACCGCAAAACTATTGACTAACGAGGCTGTTGGTGTTATACTATTAGCACACGGAGGTGTTTAATATGATATTTAGAGAAAATTATGTAAAAAAGATAATGGCATTTACCGATACACCTTTTGTTAAAGTTCTTACTGGTGTTCGCCGCTCAGGTAAGTCCACTATTATGCAGATGATAATTGACGAACTTCGCAAAAAAGGTATATCCGAAGAAAGAATAGTAAGTTATCGCTTTGACTCGATGGAATATGAAGGTATGACTGCAAAGCAGTTATACGAAATGCTTAAAACGAAATTATCCGATACCGAGAAGACCTATTTATTCCTTGATGAAGTTCAGGAAATAAACTCTTGGGAGAAAACCGTAAATTCTATCAATACGGATTTTAATGTGGACATATATGTTACGGGTTCTAACTCCCGTATGATGTCTTCCGAAATTGCAACCTATCTCACAGGCCGCTATGTATCCTTCCGTATATTCACTCTTTCTTTTGAGGAGTATCTCACATTTAAGAAGCAGTATGGCAAGGTAGAGGACATCCACAAGGAATTGGTGAATTATATCAAGTACGGCGGTTTCCCCGCAATACACTTGCAGGAGCACCCGCTCGACAATGCTTATACCATTGTTCGTGATATTTATAATTCTACCATCTTCTCCGACATCGTGAAACGAAACCAAGTTCGCAAGGTTGACCAGTTAGAGCGAGTTGTAAAGTTTGTCTTTGACAATGTGGGTAAGACATTCTCGGCAAAGTCTATTTCTGACTATATCAAATCCGAGCATCGTACCATAGACAACGAGACGGTATATAATTACCTTGAAAAATTAGAGAGTGCTTATATCCTTCACCGTTGTTCAAGATACGATGTGCAGGGAAAGGAACTGCTTAAAACACAAGAGAAGTTCTATCTTGCAGATAGTTCTTTCAAATACAGTGTTCTGGGTTATAACGACCAGAGTGTTGCTGCAATGCTTGAAAATGTGGTTTATCTCGAACTTCTCCGCAGAGGTTATGAAGTATGTATCGGCAAGACACCGAACGGAGAAATTGATTTTATCGCCACCAGACAGAACGATAAAATCTATATTCAAATAACCAAGGAAATCAAATCGGAGAAGACCGAAAAGAGAGAATATGACCGACTTCTCGAAATTAATGACAATTATCCGAAATACCTATTGACCACTGACGATTTCGCAGGTGGTAATTACCAAGGTATCAAGACAATGCACATCGCAGACTTCTTGCTCTCAAAAGAATATTAAATCTGTGGTAGGTAAGAAACCTAATTAGACAGTGCAAAGCACATCGGCAACCCCGATGTGCTTTGTCTATCCACCCACCCGTCCTATTTACAAAAGCCTTGATTTTTAGAGGAATGTATGGTATTATAAGTGTGGTAAATCGCAAGTTTATATCGGTATGATTAAAAGTGAATTTTACCCATAAATTACCCACGGTACCCACGATTTACCCATAATATCCGAGACTATGTGAGATTTAAAGATACAATATGAGAGGTTATGAGAACCCCTTAAAAATCACGGTTTTCGGAATAAATTATGAGACCTTGTGAGAGGATATGATTGGTTTTGTCAAACCCTATGTCTATCCCCACAATGAAGCCGTTGGACTAAATTGGCACAATATATAGTACTAAATGCTATATGGATAGCAATATACGGTGTTTTAAAGCAAAAGAAGTGCAAATTTATGACGATTTTATGATTTTTCACAGCAACGAACAATGACCGAATAGAGCAAATCAAGCAAATATAAACACTGCTACTATGATTTAGTGGCAGTGTTTTTGCATATATAGGTAAAAATGAATCCTTCTAAACCCCTTTTAGGGGTCAAGCCGGTAATCACCATCCCCTGTAGGGGCGGAGCAAACCGCCGTTTGAAACGACGGATTTGACCAAAATCATTATGTTGCAAATCCCGCATATCAGCGCTATAATAGCGCGGCTCACGCATTGCGTGATGATGTTCTCCGTTGTGGTTGCACTTCGGAAGCACACCGATTTTCTGAATAAAAAAACAGGCTCGGCAAAAGCAGGAAAGAAAGCTTTTGCCGAGCTTGTTTGGTTTTAGACGGGCAAGCCCTGATAATTTTAAATTGCTTATCTCTTACCGCTTGCGGCAAGCTTTTTTGCTTTATGCCTTTTCCAGATGACCCAGATAGGTCCTGCGATAAAGAGGGAGGAAACGCCGCCCGAGATGATACCGAACGCCATCGGAATAGCAAAGGAGCGAAGTGTGGAAAGACCGAAAAGCTCCGAAACCACAACAATGGTCATAACCGCTATAAAGGTGGTCAGCGAGGTTACAAAGTTTCTCATCTTGACCATATTTATGCTCTTGTTTACAAGCTCGCCGATTTCCATATCGGGATTAAAGCGTTCGTTTTCACGCACGCGGTCGTACATAACTATTGTATCGTTAAGCGAATATCCGAGAATAGTAAGCACAACGGCGATATAGTTGGAGTCTATCTGCAGCCTGAAGAACAAGCATATGCAGAAGGTTATAATAAGGTCAAAGACCAGAGCGCAAAGCGCGGTAAGCGCCGCGGAGATACCGCCTATACGCCTAAAGCGGATTCCGACATAGACTACAACCAAAAGCGCGGTTATAAGCACGGCGACAAGGCTCTTTGCGAAGAATGTACCCGCGATTGTCGGGCTTACCGAGTTTGAATTGTAAAGGGAAATATCATTGTCGGCAAATTTTTCGGTAAGGGACTTTGTAAGCTCTTCCTGCTTTTCCGCCGAGATTGAGTCCTTGCCTACAAGGCTTATTTCAAAGGTTTGTGTATCACCCGCCAGCGCGGTGCTTTTTGCTACCGTAAAGGATTTATCAATTACGCCCTTTACGGCGGCTTCAATATCACTGTCGGCAATATCGCCCGAATAGGAGTAGGCGATTTTTGTGCCGCCCCTAAAGTTAATATCCAAATTAACTCCGAATGAGGGGATAAAGGCAAAAATCAGTCCCGCAATGAATATAACCGCGTAAACAATTACGACTTTTTTGAAGGTTTTATTAAAATCAATGTTAAAATTACGCATTTTTCTTACCTCCGTAAAGCCAGGGATTTCTTAAGAATTTGAGCTGGGAAACACTCTTGAGCATTAGCTTGGAAGCAAGAAGGCCCATTATGAAGTTGAAGATTACGCCCACAAGAAGTGTATATCCGAAGGAGTAGATCGAGCCGGTTATGGAGGAGCCCAAAAGCGACATTATGGGTGAGAAGATTTTCGCGATAAAGCTGTCGGGTGTGCCGAACGCTCCCATAAGTACAAGGGATACTATAACTATTGTTACATTGCCGTCAACAATCGCGCTGAGGGCGTTTTTAAAGCCGCTGTCGATAGCGCCGTCAATGGTTTTGCCCTTTTTGAATTCATCTCTTATACGCTCGGAGGCTATAACATTACAGTCAACGCCGACGCCTATCGAAAGAATGATACCCGCTATACCCGGAATTGTAAGGGTGAAGCTGTCGGTATTCGGGAAGAAGCCCGAAATACAGGCTATTGTACCCGCAAGCTGACCTAACAGAGCGATAGATGTAACCACGCCGTTTAAGCGGTAGCGGAGAATCATAAGCAAGCAAACAATTCCGAATGCGACAGAGCCTGCGATAAGCATTACCTTTAATGCGTCCGAGCCCAGTGACGGGGAGATTATCTGAAGCTTGCTGTCGTCAACCGTAAGCGCGAAGGGAAGGGAGCCGGCGTTGATCTTATCAGCAAGCTCCTTTGCCTCATCGGCGTTCGCCATACCGTTGATGTAGGTGTTATTGCTTTCTCCTTCAAGGACAGATTCGCTTACTGTCGGAGCCGAGATTTCCTGGTCATCCATCCAAATGGAAATTGTTTGGTTTACAAGCTCTCTTTTAGCGGTATCGAATTTAGCTTTGCCTGAATCGGTGAAATATAGATATACTACATATTCGTTTCCGCTTTCGGTTTGATTTACGCCTGCCACCGCACGGTCAATATCCTCGGCGCCGCTTAAAATCACATCCTCCTTATCCTCGTTGCGGCAGAAGGTGAGAAGCGCGGTTTCGCCTAACTCCTGCACAGCGGCGGCGGCGTCAAAATCGCTTTCGTCAGCCGCCCAGGGGAAGCGTACGATTATCTGGTGATTGTCCGAATCGGTGTAAACCTCGTAATCGGTGATGTTTTTGTTTACAAGACGGGTCTCGATAATAGCCTTTGCGGCGTCCATATCGTCATCCGTAATGTCAACCTCTGCCTTATCGGGTGAGAATACGGCTTCAACGCCGCCGCGTATATCAATACCCCAACGGATATCGTTAGCACCCTTAAAATAAACTTTTCTGGTATCGCCGTAGTAGTTTTCAATTCCGAAGAAGGCGGTGTATGTAAGCGCCAAAATCAAAATGAGTACTACAAAAAATACCGGCTTGCCTGTTCTTTTGGACTTCATTGGCAAATCCTCCACTAATTGTAATTATTTATTAATTATATATAAAAATCAACGGAAAGTCAATCTTTATACATTAAAACATTACAAAAACAGCTAAAATTATTGTTTTTCATTAAGCAGTTTTTCAAGAGCGGCGTATCTTACCGCAACGCAAAGCACAACCGCTGCCTTTTTAATCTCCTCAACAGAGGGGTAGGAGGGTGCTATGCGGATGTTGGAATCGTCGGGGTCTACGCCGTAGGGATATGTCGCTCCCGCGGGGGTCAATATCATTCCCGCGTTGGCGCACAGCTGCTCAACACGCTTTGCACAGCCCTTGGGCACATAAAGGCTTATAAAGTAGCCGCCCCGGGGGTTTGTCCAACGGGCGATGCCCGTGTCCTTGAGCTGACTGTCAAGCTCGGCTAATACAGCTTCAAATTTAGGCCGCAGAATATCGGCATGGCGCTTCATATGGCGCTTGATGTCCTCAGGCGTCCTGAACATTCTTGCGTGGCGGAGCTGATTAAGCTTGTCGGGCCCTATGGTCTGGTATTTCATACGGCTTTTAAGCAGCGCCACATTGTTGGGGCTTGCCGCCTCTGCCGCGACACCCGCCCCCGGGAATGTGATTTTTGAGGTGGAGGTAAAGATTATCGGCAAATCGGGGTTGCCTGCCTTTACGCACTCATCATATATATTAAGGAGTGTATCGCCCTCGTCGTAGAGGTCGTGCACAACATAGGCGTTGTCCCAAAAAATGCGGAAGTCGCTGGCGGCGGGCTTAAGATGCGCCATTCGGCGTACAACCGCGTCGGAATAGGTGATTCCCTCGGGGTTTGAGTACTTAGGTACGCACCAGATTCCCTTTACCGAGGGGTCTTTTACAAGCTCCTCAACCTCGTCCATACAGGGGCCCTCCGCCGTCATCTTAACGGGGATTAGTTTAAAGCCGAAGTACTCGGTTATAGCGAAGTGGCGGTCATAACCGGGGACGGGACAAAGGAATTTAAGCTCGCCCTGTTTTCCCCAAGGCTCGCCGCCCATACCGTGGGTCATAGCCTGAGCTATCGTGTCAAACATCATATTAAGGGAGGAGTTACCGCCCACAATAATTTGGTCGGGCTCAAGACCTAATATTTTAGCGAAAAGGTCTTTAAGCTCGGCAAGTCCGTCAAGCCCGCCGTAGTTTCTGCAATCGATACCGCTGATATTCTTAAAGCCGGTATCGTTGCCGACGAGATCAAACATCTCCTCGCTTAAATCCATATTGTCAAACCCGGGCTTTCCCCGCGACATATCAAGCGACAGGTGCATAGCTCTTAGCTTTTCGTATTCGCCGCGAACCTTGCGGAACTCTTCATTAAGCTCCTCTTTAGTCATTTTTAAATATTCGGACATAATCCGAAGCCTCCTTAAAAGCATCTTAACATACAACTTATTAAATATAATACATTTCGGGGCTTTTTTCAAGTGATTTATAGCCTAAAATCTAATTTTTTGCCGTAAAAAGTACTTGACAGGGCGGAAAAGCTATGATATAATCACTTCTGTAAAGTTTTTTTCTTTACAGAAAAGGTGCTTATATGCCTAAGAATTTGTATGTTTCCGCCCTGCTTGATGTTTACGGCGCGGTTTTAAACGAAAAGCAAAGGGAGCTTTGCGAATATTATTATAATGACGATTTATCCCTTGCCGAGATTGCCGAGAATGTCGGCATCACCCGTCAGGGCGTGCGGGATTTGATAAAGCGTGCCGAACAAACCCTTGTGTCCCTTGAGGAAAGCTGCCGCTACTGCGAGCGGTTTTTAAAGCTAAAGGAGTTAAGCGGGAAAGCCCGTGCGGGGGACAAAGGGGCGGCTGAAAGAATTTTTGATATTATAGATGAACTGTGAGGGTTGGCGCTATGGCGTTTGAAAATTTATCCGATAAGCTTTCGGGCGTGTTTAAGCGCCTGCGCTCTAAGGGAAAATTAAGCGAGGCGGATGTTAAAACCGCTATGCGCGAGGTAAGACTTGCACTTCTTGAGGCGGATGTAAACTACAAGGTCGCCAAGGATTTTACAAATTCCGTTACCGAAAAGTGTATAGGCGAAAATGTAATGGAAAGCCTTACCGCGGCGCAGACGGTTATTAAGATTGTAAAAGAGGAGCTTACCGCCCTTATGGGGAGCGAGCAGGCGCGCCTTAAAATTTCAAATAAGCTGCCGACCGTCATTATGATGTGCGGTCTTCAGGGCTCGGGTAAAACCACCCACTCTGCAAAGCTTGCAAGGTATTTGAAAAGTAAAGGCCACAGACCCTTGCTTGTTGCCTGCGATATATACCGCCCCGCCGCCATCGAGCAGTTAAAGGTTGTAGGAAAAGCGGTAGATACCCCCGTTTTTGAGCTGGGGACGGAAAAGCCCGAGATAACGGCTAAAAAGGCGGTCGCCCACGCGCGGGATTACGGCTATGATTTTGTAATTTTAGATACAGCCGGCCGTCTGCATATAGATACCGAGCTTATGGACGAGTTAAAGCGTGTGACCGAGGCGGTGGAGGTAACCGATATACTGCTTGTTATCGACTCTATGGTCGGTCAGGACGCGGTGAATATCGCCAAAGCATTTAATGATATTCTGGAAATTGACGGCGTTATTCTAACCAAGCTTGACGGCGATACAAGAGGCGGTGCGGCGCTCTCGGTAAGGGCGGTTACGGGCAAGCCGATTATGTTCACGGGCGTCGGCGAAAAGCTTGAGGATTTAGACGAGTTCCACCCCGACCGTATGGCGTCCAGAATCCTCGGAATGGGGGATGTATTGTCCCTTATAGAGCGTGTCGAGTCGGAGATAGACGGGAAAAAGGCAGAGGAAGCCGCCAAAAAGCTTCAGGAAAACAAGTTCGATATGAACGACCTGCTCGACCAGTTCCGGCAGATAAAAAAGATGGGCCCCCTTAAAAATGTGCTTTCGATGCTACCGGGTATGGATAAGCAGCTGCGGGATGTGGACATTGACGACCGCCAGATGCTTAGGATTGAGGCGGTTATAACCTCAATGACCAAAAAGGAGCGGGCAAAGCCCGATATAATAAACGCTTCCAGAAGAAAACGCATTGCGGCGGGAGCGGGCGTTAAGGTAGAGGATGTAAACAAGCTCCTTCGCCAGTATGAGCAGATGAAAAAAATGTTCAAGCAGATGAACTCAAAGGGCGGCAAGCGCAATCTTATGCGCGGTATGCGCAACGGCGGCTTAGGTTTTTAAAGAGTAATTCTTTTTAAAATATATATTTTAATATGGAGGTGTATTATTGTGGCAGTTAAAATCAGACTTCGCCGTATGGGCGCTAAAAGAGCTCCTTTTTACCGTGTTGTTGTAGCTGATTCAAGGTATCCCCGCGACGGTCGTTTCATCGAGGAAATCGGCACCTACGATCCTACTAAGGATCCCGCAGCCGTTAACATCGACGCTGAAAAGGCTAAGAAGTGGATCTCCAACGGAGCTCAGCCTACCGATACCGTTAAGGCTTTACTTAAGAAAAACGGTGTGCTTTAATAAACTAAGCGAGGTAAAACAATGAAAGAGCTTCTTACAGCTATCGTCTCGGGCCTTGTTGAAAGACCTGACGAGGTAACCGTTACTGTTGACGAGCCCAACGAGGAGGGCGTTGTTTACTATCATATCCATGTTGCGGAGGATGATATGGGACGCGTCATCGGCAAGCAGGGCAGAATTGCTAAGGCAATTCGCGTTGTAATGCGCGCCGCCGCCAACAGGAACAACGAAAAAATATCGGTCGAAATCGACTGATAAATGACCGGGCATAATGTCCGGTTTATATTTATACTTTCGGGGCTGCCGTATTAGAGGTATTTTGCACAATTATATGCCTCCCTCTGACGAGGGAGGTGTCACGGCTTTGTCGTGACGGAGGGAGAGAACATAATAGCACGCAAAAGTGTATGTATTTCTCTCCCTCAGTCTCGCTGTGCTCGACAGCTCCCTCGTCAGAGGGAGCCTTGAATTTAGCAAGCAATTTAAGTTTTGTGCAATATTATTTTAATGCGGCAACCTCATTTATATATTGTTTTTCGGAGGAACTATGATAAAAAAGTATCTTGAAACCGGAAAAATTGTCGGAACGCACGGAATAAGGGGTATGGTGCGGATTCAGCCGTGGTCGGACTCGGGCGAATTTCTCACCAACTTTAAGCGCTTTTTTCTGTCCCCCGACGGCGAAAAGGAGCTTAAGGCCCAAAAAATTCAGCCCCACGGCGGCGTTGTACTTGCCGCCTTTAAGGGAATAGATACTGTAGAACAGGCAGAGTCATTGCGAGGTAAAATACTTTATATCAGCCGTGACGACATTACGCTTCCCGAGGGCAGATATTTTATCGACGACCTTATCGGGTGCAGCGTCTTCGACGCGGACAGCGGCGAAAAATACGGCGAAATCAGCGATGTATCCCAAACGGGGGCAAACGATGTATGGCATATAAAGTCGGGCGAAAAAGAGTATCTTCTGCCTGCGATAGACGAGGTTATAGTTTCTGTTGACCCCGAAAATGAAAGGCTTGAAATCCGCCCGATGAAAGGAATTTTCGACGATGAGGATTGACATAATGACCCTCTTTCCCGAAATGTGCGAGGCGGTTATGAGCGAAAGCATAATCGGCAGGGCAAGGAAGGCGGGCAAGGTCGAAATTGCTGTCACCAATATCCGCGATTTTGCAGGCAACAAGCACAACAAGGTTGACGATATGCCCTACGGCGGCGGAATGGGAATGATAATGGCGGCTGACCCGATTTATAACTGCTACAAAAGCCTTTATAATGAGGGAGAGCCTAAGCCGCACCTTGTTTATATGTCCCCAAAGGGCAAAACCTTTAACCAGCAAAAGGCGTTGGAGCTGTCCAAACTTGACCGCTTAGTACTGCTTTGCGGGCATTATGAGGGTATTGACGAACGGGTTATTGAGGAAATTGTTGACGAGGAAATATCCATAGGCGATTTTGTCCTTACCGGCGGCGAGCTGCCCGCCCTTACCGTGGCGGACGCGGTATGCCGAATGCTTCCGGGCGTACTGTCGGACGACCTCTGCTTTGAGGAGGAAAGCCATTTTTCAGGCTTTCTTGAGTATCCGCAGTACACAAGACCCGCCGTATGGCACGAAAGCCAAGTGCCGGAGGTACTGCTTTCGGGCAATCACGCGAAAATTGCCGAATGGCGAAGGATACAGTCGGTTTTGATAACTTCGGAGCGCCGACCCGATCTTTTTGACCCCGAAAGCCTTACAAAGGCGGATAAAAAGATGTTTCAAAAGAACGGAATACCGCTTCCCGGCGGCGAAAAATAGTATTAATTGTTTGTTCACGGTTTATTAACATATTAAAACTGCACAAATACAACTCTTCAAAAATAGAAATTGTTGGATAAATATTAGAACTTATTCACAAAAACTTGACGGGAGCATTAAATGTGGTATAATAACTATAGCTCAAGCATTAAATCAACATTAATCTTAAGGAGATTTTTATAATGTGTGTTAAAGATGTAGTTATTCAAAATCAGGTAGGTCTTCACGCTCGCCCCGCAACCTTTTTTATCCAGAAGGCAAATGAGTATAAATCATCTATCTGGGTTGAGAAGGACGAAAGAAAGGTAAATGCTAAAAGCTTGCTCGGCGTTCTTTCTCTCGGAATTGTCGGCGGCACAACAATTAAAATTATTGTTGACGGCTCCGACGAAAAGGAAGCGCTTGACGGTCTTGTGGCTTTGGTAGAATCAGGCTTTGCTGATTAATCTGTTTTAAACGCAAGCCGATATTAAAAAATTTTTTAATATCGGCTTATTTTTGTTGACTTTTGAAAAATATCTGTTATAATAGTAAAAGTCTCACATTTAATATCCGGGTGTGGCGCAGCTGGTAGCGCGCTTGACTGGGGGTCAAGAGGCCGCAGGTTCAAGTCCTGTCACTCGGACCAAAAAATTCTCGTTCTTCGGAACGAGAATTTTTTTATCCATTGCGAAAGCAATGGTATATCATCACACAAAGTCTTTGGGAAGCG
>JAXJVI010000321.1:0-4426 GCA_036308615.1 Acutalibacteraceae bacterium
GTCTTAAAACCTCGGCGGTTTTATCCTTAAAGCTTTTCTCGTCGGTCTCGGTCATATTGAGGCTGAGCTCAACCATTTTTACATATGCGTCGTCGGCAAAGCCTCCGCCCTCAAGCTTTAGACTTTCGTTAAGCGAGTCCAGCTCCTCCTTGGTTTTAAGCATTTCGCGGAGCTTTTCGGCATTTTTTACATCCTGCTCGCTGTCGATTTCAGCCTTAAGCTCGGCGGCCTTTTTTATGTCGTTTTCCATATCCGCCTTGAATTGCTCCGCACGCCTGGTAAAATCGGCATAATCGGCGCGTATTTTTTCGGACTCCTCCGCCCTTTTTGTAAGCTCCTCAATACGCTTTATATTTTTATCGTACTCACCCGCCTTGCCGCTTTTGGACATAAGGACGGTTTTCGCCTTTTCAAGGCGTGCGCTTACGGTGTTAAAGGAGACCGACTCGTCCCCCGTTGTGACGATATTTGAAAGCTTGGAGTTAATTTCCCCCTCCGCCGCCGCATCTTTTTCGGGGAAGCCCATCTGCCCTATAAATACGCTCCGTTCAAAGGCTGCGGAGGAAAGCCCCAACAGCTTAACGCCTATGTCTGGTGCTACTGCCTCTCTTGTGCCTAAATCCAGGTCGCAAAGGGCAACCTTATCGGTGGAATCCGAGCTTCTGAACTCCCTTTCAAGTCGGTAGTTTTTACCGTTCAGCTCAAAATCAATACTCCCCGCCATAGCCGAGCCGTCCCACGGCATATATTTTTTACGCGCATTTTTAGTGATTTGCGCCGAACCCCGCCCGCTGCCGTAAAACATCATTTTAATAAAGCTCATAACGGTGGTTTTGCCGTTTTCGTTGTCGCCGTAAATCACATTAAAGCCGTCGCTGAAATCTATAGCCTTGTTTTTAAGTCCGCCGAAAGCGGCGATATTAACCCTTTTAATCCTCATTGTACGCCACCTCCGTGCCAAAGGCTCTAAGCCCTAATTTAAGCGCGTTTTCCAGCGCCTCCCGCTCCTCTTCGTTTGCGCTGTTTATCCTTTCAAGCATATTTTTAACAAAGAGACCTTTAAGTGAAATTTCCCCCGCAAGCTTTTCTGTATCTACCGAAAGCTCTGTCCTATCCTTAATTTTAGCATAATAAACCTTTTCGGACACCCTGCTTAAAATCTCGGTTAAGTTTAAATTAAAATCTTCGCTGATACTGCCTGTAAGCTCAATTTTATAAAGATTTTCGCCGTACTGTTCGCCGTATTTTTCCCGCAGTAAGGTTACGGCCGCTGTGCTTATTTCGGCGGATGAATTAATTCCTGTAACATCAATTTTTTCGCATATGTGGCGGCGTTTTGACATAGGCACAAAGCGTAAATCGCAAAGTCCTCTGCCGATTTGCCCTATATACACGCCCTTTTCATCGGTTTCGTCAAAGCCCTGCCCCTCGGGACAGCCGCAATAGGCGTAATATGTATCGCCTATTTTCTGCGGCTCGGTGCGCTTATGAATATGACCGAGGGCAATATAATCCATACCGCTGCTCTTAATAAAGCCGGCGGTTACCGAATTGTAGTTGGAATTAAGGTCGCTTCTAAGCTCGCCGTGAAGTACCATAAGATTTACACAGCCGTCCTCGGGCGGTGTAACGGAAAAGCGTTCCTCACCCTTTAAATAAACATCTTCAAAGGATCTGCCGTACACCCTTGTTTTTAAATCGTCAAAGGTAATACAGTCGTCCTTTGTGCCCAAAACAAAAAGATTTTGCGGGAGCTTCGGGTTATTAAAGGGGGAATCCGCCGAAAGCGGATCGTGATTGCCTAAGGCTAAAACCACCTTTATTTCGGGTACAGAGGCGATTTTTTCAAAAACGGCATTTACAAAGCTGTCTTCCGCGTCGTTTGAATCAAAAATATCCCCCGCGGCGGCAATGATTTGAACGCCCTCGGTAACAGCGGTATCGATTATCCGCTCAAAGGTCAGTAAAGTCTCATATCTTCTCTGTGCCGCGGTATCGCCTAAATAGCTTAACGCCGCGCCTATATGTATATCCGCGCAATGCAAAATTTTAACGGTATTCATCACAACACTTCCTTACCCTTCAATCTTAACATTTTTTTAGGCGTTATTCAAGTCTATTGTTTGACTTTATCTGTTTAATGTGTTAAAATCTTATGGTAAGACAAATTTATTTAACGAGGTTTCAAAATGGACAAAAATTTTTCCTTAGACCGACTGTTTGAAGCGATACTCAGCCTTAAAACCACGGACGAGTGCAGGGAGTTTTTTGCCGACGCCTGCACCCCTAAGGAGCTTCAGGCGATAGCCCAGCGCTTCACCGTGGCGGAAATGCTTTACGATAAGCGGGTTTACAGCGATATTATTGAGCAAACCGGTGCCAGCACCGCTACCATAAGCAGGGTCAGCCGTTCAATAAACGACGGCTACAAAATGGCGTTTGAGAGGTTAAAGCAATCAAATGAGTGAGTATGATAATTTTGCCGCCGTCTATGACCGACTTATGATGGATGTTGATTACAAGGCGCGCGCAAAAAGGCTTTTACAGCTTTTCAAGGAATATGACCGCGTACCCGAACTGATTTTAGACCTCGCCTGCGGCACGGGCGGCTTCTCAAATGAGTTGGCGCAAAGCGGCATTGAGGTAATAGGTGTCGATATTTCCGAGGAAATGCTTTCCGCGGCAAGGGAAAATTCGGCAAAGCTCGGCACCGATGTGCTCTATTTGTGCCAAAAAGCCGAGGAGCTTGACCTTTACGGCACGGTTGACGGCGCTGTTTGCTGTCTTGACAGCCTGAATCACATTACCGATTATAAAAAGCTCTGCAAGGCAATAGAGCGGGTTTCCCTCTTTTTAGAGGCGGGCAGACTCTTTATCTTTGATGTAAACACGGTTTTCAAGCATAAATTCATACTTGCCGATAATACATTTATTATTGAACAGGACGGCGTCTTCTGCGCCTGGCAAAATTCCACCGATGAGGAAACAGGCATTACCGATATTTCGCTTGACTTCTTTATAGAAGACGGCGAATATTATAAAAGAAGCTCCGAGGACTTTTCGGAGCGTCCCTACACCGAGGAGGAGTTAAAGGCGGCTCTTGACGCGGCGGGGCTTGAAATTTTAAAAATATACGACGATATGACCGATAATCCCGCGTGGGACTACACCGAGCGGGCGGTATATGTAACAAGAAAAAAAGAGGAAACAACCGATGAGTAAACTCATAAGATGTATTACAAGCGATGGGGCGGTTATGGCTACCGCCATTAACAGCACCGAAATTGTTGCCGAGGCAGAAAGGCTTCACAAAACCTCCGCGGTAGTAACCGCGGCTTTAGGCAGACTGCTTACGGCGGCTTCTATGATGGGAAATATGCTAAAGGGCGAGAAGGATACCCTTACGGTCAAAATCGACGGGAAAGGCCCTGCGGGAGCAATTACCGCTGTGGCGGATTCCCGCGGCTTTGTGCGCGGATGTGCGGTAAATCCGGTTGTGGAAATCCCCCTTAAAGAAAACGGAAAGCTTGATGTTTCGGGCGCGGTAGGAACAGACGGAAATGTTTTTGTGATAAAGGATTTGGGTCTTAAAGAGCCTTACAATGGCTTTGTCCCGATAGTATCGGGGGAAATTGCGGAGGACATCACCTCTTACTACGCCGTAAGCGAGCAGATACCTACAGTATGCGCTTTAGGCGTGCTTGTAAACCCCGACCTTACGGTCAAAAACGCGGGCGGATATATTATACAGCTCCTCCCCGCCGCAGATGAAAGCACTATTTGCCGTCTTGAAGAGAATTTGAAAACCGCGCGGTCCGTAACCGAGCAATTAGACGAAGGCAAGGACATTCTTGACATTGTAAAGTCTATTCTTGACGGCTTCGAGGTTGAGGTGCTGGACGAAAACGAGGTCGGCTATAAATGCCTCTGTTCGAGAGAGCGCACCGAAAAAATTATAGCCTCCCTTAATACTTCCGAGCTTGAAAGCATCGCTAAGGAAGAAGAATCGGCAGAAATTAAGTGCAGCTTTTGCGGAAAATCCTATGTGTTTAGCCGTGAAGAAATACAAAAAATAATTAATCAAAAAAAATTAAAAAAAACACTTGACAAATAAACCGTCTTATGGTAATATATTGCTTGTCGCCGGTGAGTGATACAAAGCGCCGGGCGGTACACAGATGGGAGCATAGCTCAGCTGGGAGAGCATCTGCCTTACAAGCAGAGGGTCACAGGTTCGAGCCCTGTTGTTCCCACCACTGTGGCCTGGTAGTTCAGTTGGTTAGAACGCTAGCCTGTCACGCTAGAGGTCGTGGGTTCGAGCCCCATCCAGGTCGCCATTTGCCCATTTGCCTCTGTAGCTCAGTCGGTAGAGCAGAGGACTGAAAATCCTCGTGTCGTTGGTTCGATTCCGACCGGAGGCACCAAA
>JAXJVI010000322.1:0-2566 GCA_036308615.1 Acutalibacteraceae bacterium
CCGTATTTCTCGGCTTCGTCCATTAGTCCCTTGATACCGTCAGCCCCTGAGTTCAAAAGCGGCGCTAGTTCCTGATAACCTTTACCGAAAATCTTGTTCGCGTAAGCGTTGCGCTGCGTTTCGTCTTTCATTTTCGCTAGCGCGTCAATGCTGTCAAGCAATACATCTTCGGTGCTGCGCATTGTACCGTCAGATTTTTTCACCGCAACGCCCAACGCCGCAAAGGTTGCGCCCGCTCCTTCTGCTCCGTTTTGAACGTTTGCAAGCTCCTTTGAAATATTGATAGTGCCGCGTTTGAAATCTTCAATATCTGCGCCGCTACGTTCCATAGCGTAGGACAACTTTTGATAATTCTCAGCGGAAATGCCTAATTTTTGCGATTCCTTGTCAATTTCGTCGCCCGTTTTGGCAACGTCTTTGGTCAAACTAAAAATCTTTTTGCTTGCCGCGACCGCCGCCGCGCCCATAGCCGCCGAAGCTGCCGCCATAGTTTTGCCGACTTTTTGGGCAACATTGCCGACGCTTTTTAATTTTGTCCCCGCTTTTTCACTTTGATCGCCCGTCTTGTCGATGTCTTTGCCGAAGTTTTTAACATCATTTGACGCGCCGCCAAAGCCTTTTCCCGTCTGCTTAACATCACTGCTGCTTTCGGTCAGTTCTTTATTGGTGCTATTTAACGCACGTTCGGTTTTCTTATAATCCGCCTGCGCATTAGTGAGAGTCACACGGAGATTTGACAAGGCTTTTTCATTTGCCAAATTCTCTTGTGTGGACTTCTTCATTTCGGCTTCAAGCGCCTTGACCGCTTTTTCCTGATCTTGATACTCTTTTGAAGTCTTGCCAAGATTAGCTTCTATCTCGCTGAGCTTTTTCTTTTCGCCCTCATAAGACGCGGTTAATTCTTCATTGCGCTTTTTATTTTTTTCGTACTGCGCCGACATATCGGCGTACTTGCCTTGAAGGACTTCGACGCGCTTTTTCTGCAATTCGAGCTTTTCTGTCAAATCCTTACTTCGTGCAGACAGCGCCGCAACGCTCTTGTCGTTCTTGTCATAGGTCGCAGAGGTCAGCTTCATCTGCGCCCCGACTTCTTTTAGTCCTTGTGTGATCTGAGATAGCGCTCGCCTGTATTCACTTTCGCCCGTTAGTTTTACAGTGCCACCAAAAGACACGCGCTCACTTCCTCTCTAAAACCATTCTTCCGCCCTACGCGCTTTCTCCTCCGCTGTACGGTATGTTGTGCGCGACTTATCGAGCATTAGCTCAAGGTCAAAATCTTTTTTATATTCTTCGTATAATCGGTTAAACGTTGTTAATGTCATTCGTCCGATTTCTTTTAATGTCAAATGTAGTTTTGCTCTCCCGATGTAATAGAACCAATAGAAATTAAACTTTCCATCGTCCTCTGCTTCATCGGGGATCACGCGTTTTTTTCGTCGGCTCCCGTATTGGTGCTGTCGCTGACAACGTCCTTTAGAGCAGTCGCCGCGTTATCAAATCCAACGTCGGAAAGTAACCGTCCGACTTGCCGCGAGGTCATAGGCGGGTTATGCTCTCCGTTTTTTTCGTTGAGGATGTCAATTCCTTCGTTTATCATTTCGGTAAAGCCAAACTTTAAGGCTTTTATATTCGGCTCTACGCCGTCGCCACCTCCGCAGAGTTGCCCCCATTTTTCAACTGATCCGTATTCTTCTTGAATGTTTTCCATTACGTTAAAAGAAAACGCGAGGAGGTAGTTTTTTCCGTCATTTTCAAGATTTCCATAATATTCTTTCATTTCATTTCCTCCGAATTTTAAAAAAATAGGGCGACGTAATGTCGCCGCCCGTTTGATATTGTTTGCGTGTAGAATTGATTATGGAGAAGGGGGAGTATAGGTATTGAACAGCGCGTCTAGATACGTCTGCGCTGCTGATTCGGTTGTAAATACCTCTGCTTTACTCCAATTTCCGTCTGCAAGTGCCGCCACAGTGCCTTCGATTTCGGTTGTGCCAAACTCGACCGACTCACCCTTTGTGGAATTTTCCTCGGAAGGTTCGCCAAATTTCACCTTGTTCAAAAATTCGACCTTGTAGTTTCTCACGCCGTTAGTGATTCTGGTCACAATTCTGCCAAGTCCCACATATGGTGCAATATCGTTTGCGTTTCTAACAATGCCGGTCTCCGCTGAATAAGTGTGACCGAGCAGAGTCGCTAACGCCTGCAAGTCGTCGTTATCAATGCCCAGCGTGACGGTGCCAGACTGGAAACCCGTGTCGCTTTCCGCGAGAGTGTCGTTGGCATAAAGCGCCGCACTGTTATTTGTGATTGAGACATTACAGGACACAGCTTTTGCGAGGGTCTGCCCCGCTTCATAAGTCGCGGTTCCATCCTGCGCTTCGTGCAGTATGCCAAATTTAAAATGTTTTAGACCGATTTTCGCCATTTATTCATAGCTCCTTTCTATTGAAAAACAAATTGTTTTATGAAAAAACTGAGTATCTGGTTCGTATAGATCGCCGCTGTCGCGCGTCGGCTCCCAAATAAACCCGATGTTTTCCATTATTTCTTTGATTGCCGAAATATA
>JAXJVI010000323.1:0-2464 GCA_036308615.1 Acutalibacteraceae bacterium
ATAATAAAGAATAAAAAAATCTAACATCTGGAATCTAATTTCTAGTGTCAAAACGACGGGAATCCCCGACCGTCAGAAAATAAGAAGGAGAAAAAATGGACAGAAAATTTTTAAAGGAAGCAATTATAGAGGGACAAAAGGCAGGGGAAAAAGGAGAAGTGCCTGTAGGCGCGGTTATAGTAAAGGACGGCGAGATAATCGCCCGAGCCCATAACCGCAGAGAGGAAAAACAGGACCCCCTTTCTCACGCCGAGCTTGAGGCTATAAGCATAGCCGCGAAAAAGTTGGGTACTTGGCGGCTTGACGGCTGTGAGCTGTATGTTACGCTGGAGCCCTGCCCTATGTGTGCGGGAGCGATAATCAATTCACGGATTAAAACCCTTGTCTTCGGCGCGTACGACAGCGTTTGGGGCGCTATTGACAGCGTAATTAATCTTTGCGACCAGCCCTTTCCCCACCATCCGCAAATTTACGGCGGTATTTATGAGGAGGATTGCGCAAGGCTGTTAAAGGAATTTTTCGTTAATCTCAGGGGTTAAAGCCCTCTCTGTAATCGAATAACAAAACCCCCCGTAAATCAGTGGATTACGGGGGGTTTTTTTGAAAGGCTTACAGGGAAGAAAATTTTTACTATTAAGGAGCTTTCAATTAAAAAAATTAGGCACCTTTCGGGTGCTTGACAAATTTAAAAAATATGGTATAATATAAGTGAAATAAGGCAAACCCATTGATAAACGGTTAGCCTAGATTTTTACGGAAATAACCGCACTATTAGGCTGGGGCGGTTATTTTTTTATGCTTAATATGTAGCCTGTAGCTACAATCAGGACTAATACTATTAAATAATAATACTCCATAGCATCACCCCCTAACTTAATTAGAGGGCAAATGCCCTCTGAATGTCAAAGGGCTAACCGCCTACCATTTATAGGATTACCTTATTTCAGTAGAAGTATAACATATTATATCTTAATTTTCAAGATAAAAAGTGCAAACACACGGACAGTCGGGGACGCCTGTCCCTACGAAACGCCAATAAAACTGCCGTAGGGGCGGGCATCCTTGTCAAGAGTAACATGGTATACAACTGTGTAAGGACATGGTATACACATTATGCAGTCGTTACAACCTTGAAATATTACGATTTATCAGTTTGCCTGACAAGGTATCGAATTCCGCGATTTTGAAGTTTCGGTAACAAGCAATAAAGGAATCCCCATGGGGATTCGGGCGAAATTCGATGTGTTCATTTATCATTGTTTCGCTCAAATATACCTGCCATTTGTCAAATCGGGCATATCCCCAACTGTTTACCTTAATCACATGGAATTGTCCGCCGTATTCGTATGGCGATACTTCATCTGAATAGGCTCTGTTACTTGGTATGTAGACCTCGGCAGGGCATTTCATTCCCAACGCCTCGTGCGGTCTGACATTGTTGTATTTTTCTCGCCACAACTGAAACTTGATGTTTGCATCATCAATATTTTCCATCACGGTATGCTTCAATAATTCTTCCTGCATCGTGCGGTGAAATCTCTCGATTTTTCCTTGTGTCTGCGGATGTTTAATCCGTCCGTGGATGGGCAAAATATCGTGATTCATTAACCATTTTTCAAATTGCGTATATCCTTGGCGAAACCCTGCAAACTGTGCACCGTTGTCCGATAATACAGAATTGGGCATACCGTATTCGTAAAAAGCCGAACGAAAGGCAGGAATCACCTTGTTTGCCGTGGACAATGCCGGCTCAATTTTGATTGCAAAGCGGCTATGGTCATCAAATATATTCAGCGGATAACAATAGTTATTATCTGCCATACGGAACTCACCTTTGAAATCTGTCTGCCACATCTCGTTGCAATGTTCTTTTTCAAATCGGGTAAAGGCTTGGTGCTTCAGGCTTTCTTCGGCAGATATACAGCCGTATCGTTTGAGAATATTGTTGACTGTTTTCATACACGGAACAGCATATCCTTGTCGTTCTAAAACCTCTTTCAGCTTCTTAGCTCCCCAGCCCGGATTTTCCCCTCGAAGTGCCACTATCCGTTCTTCGGTTTCTATCGGAGTTCGATTGGCGATCTTAAATGGCTTTCGGCTTTTGTCTGACAAATCTGCGTTTTCTGCATACCGTTCTACCCATTTGTAGCCCGTCTTTCGTGTTATGCCGAACTCCCGGCACAGTGCACTGAAATTTTTGGTTTCCTTTGCCGCCTCTGCAAATTCTTTTCTTTGTTCTTCCACAGTTTTACGCTCCCACGGCATTTAAAACACTCCTTTTTAGCATTTTATTTGCCTTTTATTTTATCATAAAACTGTATACTATGTCCTTACACTCCTGTTTACTATGTTATTACACTATACATGTCATCGACCAATCGAAAAAGTCTAATGCCTAAATGCGTAGGGGAGGGTCTCTGCGCCCTCCCGAAACATTTGAAGTAAACGGGAGGGCACAGAGGCC
>JAXJVI010000324.1:0-7633 GCA_036308615.1 Acutalibacteraceae bacterium
GTTAAGAACATGATCACCGGTGCTGCTCAGATGGACGGCGCGATCCTCGTTATCGCTGCTACCGACGGCCCGATGGCTCAGACCAAGGAGCACCTTCTCCTTGCCCGTCAGGTTGGCGTTCCGTACATTGTTGTATTTATGAACAAGACCGACCTTGTTGATGACGAAGAGCTCTTAGAGCTTGTTGAAATGGAAATCCGCGAGACACTCGACAAGTACGAGTTCCCCGGCGACGACACCCCGATCATCAAGGGCTCTGCTTTCAAGGCTCTTGACAGTGCTTCCACCGATCCTTCCGATCCGGTTTATGCTCCTATCGCTGAGCTTATGGACGCTGTTGACAGCTATATCCCGACTCCCGACCGTAAGGCTGATCTCCCCTTCCTTATGCCTATCGAGGATGTTATGACCATTTCCGGTCGTGGTACCGTTGTTACCGGTCGTGTTGAGCGTGGACAGCTCAACGCAGGTGACGAAGTTGAGATCATCGGTCTTACCGAGGAGCGCAAGAAGACTGTTGTTACTTCTATGGAAATGTTCCGCAAGACCCTCGATTACTGCGAGGCCGGCGACAACGTTGGCGCACTTCTCCGTGGCGTAGGTCGTGAAGAGGTTGAGCGCGGTCAGGTTCTCTGCAAGCCCGGCACAATCAATCCGCACACCAAGTTCCATGGCCAGGTTTACGTTCTTAATAAAGAAGAGGGCGGCCGTCATACCCCCTTCTTCAACAACTATCGTCCTCAGTTCTACTTCAGAACTACCGACGTTACAGGCGTTATCACTCTTCCCGAGGGCACAGAGATGTGCATGCCCGGCGATAATGTAGAGATGGATGTTGAGCTTATCACTCCTATCGCTATCGAAGAGGGTCTCCGCTTCGCTATCCGTGAGGGTGGCCGTACTGTTGGTTCAGGCGTTGTTACTAAGATCAACGGCTAATCAAATTAAATTCAGGCAAAAAATATCCGGTCGGTTTTTCGATCGGATATTTCTATATGGAGGATGAACAATGGAACTTAAAGGTACAAAAATCAACTTTTTGGGCGATAGCATTACTGAGGGTGCCGGTGCAAGCAGGCATGAAAATGCCTATTGTATGGTCATTGAGCGTGAGTATGAGGCTATATGTCAGAATTACGGTATATGCGGAACACGCATTGCAAAACAGCATACGCCCTCAGATAATCCAAGATTTGACATGGATTTTTGCTCAAGAGTAGAGGATATGGATGCGGATGCTGATATAGTTGTGGTTTTCGGCGGGACAAACGATTTCGGTCACGGCGATGCGCCGCTGGGCAGTATGAGTGACCGTACACCGGATACCTTTTACGGCGCGCTTCACACGCTTTATACCGAGCTTTTGGAGAAATTCCCCGAAAGCCCGATTGTTGTAATTACCCCTCTGCACCGACTTAACGAGGATAATCCCAGAGGCGACAGTAACAAACCGCAGAATGTAGGAACCTTAAAGACTTATGTTGAGATTATAAGAGAGGTTGCGGAGTATTACTCTTTACCGTTGCTTGATTTATATAAGGAAAGCGGGTTACAGCCCAATGTGCCGATCACAAATGAAAAATATTTTGCTGACGGACTTCACCCAAACGATGAAGGACATAAAATCTTAGCAAGAAAAATTGCAAACTTTTTGCAGATGCTTTAAATCAACACAAGAACAGCCGACCGTGTAAAAATCGGTCGGCTGTTTTGTACTATACATTTTTAAATTATTCAAAAGCAGGCTTAGATGTGTTTTTATCTGCTATGCACACCCAGCTGCTGCCCGCATTAACCGTGAGCTCTGAGCCGTCCGCCTTTGTGAATTTAAAGCCGTTAGTCGAAGCGCCTTTGCTCCATTTTATAGCGGTGTAGGTGCCGTTCGAGCAGTAATAACCGTCACCCGATTCAAGCGCAACCTGCCTATGATAGCCGTCGGGATAGTTCTTTATAGTAGTGAGAAGTACAAAAACATTTTTAACCTCGGTGGCTTCGCCTGTTTTGTAATCCTTTCTAAGTGTATCCTTAAAATACCTTGTATAAGCGCCTGTGGCGGCGTCATACTTGAAGACCGACTTATAGCTTGCGGAGAAGGGAACGCTTACGGTTGAGGCTGTGTTTTCAAGTGTGACCCCGGCGTCTTCATCTGCAAAGCTCGCCCAAGCTGTATCGGTGCCGCGTTCGGTTTTGACCTTGTCCTTTACAAGTCCGCTCCAAAGCTTCTCGCCGTCGGTGTAAAGGGTATGCTCGGAGGCAAGACCGTTCTTTAAGCGGTGGCCGTAATTGCTTTCCGAAATGTTTATGTCATCAATGTCCTTAAGGTGAGGACCGCAATATGTATCATCCTGACCGTGGTGGAGATAAATCGCGTTGTGGCCGAGCGCCAAGTCTACATAAGGGTATCTTGCGGAGCGTATGGTTCCGATAGTTCCGGCTTTGGAAACATCCTGATAAACCGCTAAAAGACGGGTGATACCGCCCTCAACCTCGGTTTCATATACAATATCCGCCTTATTAAGACCTGCCTGTACGGGTTGTGCTGTGGTTATGTTATTAACCATTATCGCAACAGGTCGGTCATCGGTTTTATCTTCGGTGAGTTCCGAAATACCCGTAAGGGGGTTTTTGTATAAAACCGGCTCGGAGGATACCGAGCTTTGCGGTTCTTCTCCCTCATCAACGCTTAAGCGCTCTGTTTTATTGGAACAGGCGGAAAGCATAAATAGGCTTAGGCATAACAAAAGGGCAAGTGCTTTTTTTGACATTTTTCTTCCTCCAAAGATTAATACAATAACAGTATATTACAATCACTGCCTAATTTCAACAGCAATTTAATATTTCATGGGTATAAATTTATTCGGTTTTCATTCTAAGCATCGCGCCCGATTTTACGGGGCGGTCAAATGGGATTTTAATTTTCATCATGGGGTGGGGCGCTGACTCTATAGCCAAACCGTCAATGCCGTAAAGCTCATCGGTTTTAACGGCAAAGGGCGGGGACTTAGGCTCTAAGCAGTCGAGCACCTGACCGCGAAAAAACTTGTTTTTAAGGGTGGCGATAATATAACCGTCCTCGTAGCCGTCAACCGTAGCCGCTACAGCGTAATCCCTTATATATCCCGCGTTGCCGTAGGTTTGGGCATTTTTCGGTGTGCCGAAAAAGAAGCCTGTTGAGTAGGTGCGGTGGCTTATTTTGTTAAGCTCCTCCGAAACCCAAAGCGGCAAAGTCCAGTTATCGCCTTGGGCTTTCAGACTGTCAAGGGCACCTCTGTAGGCGTTGGCGGTTACCGCAACATAATAGTGGGATTTTGCCCTGCCCTCTATTTTAATACTGTCTATTCCGCTTTTCGCCATTTTATCAAGGTGCTCTGCCATACAAAGGTCGTTGGCGTTTAGAATGTAGGTGCCCTTGTCGGTCTCGGTAATATCGAAATACTGCCCCTCCCGCTTTTCCTCCATAAGGGAATAGCTCCAACGGCAGGGCTGGGCACAGTCGCCGCGGTTAGAGTCTCTGCCGGTCATATAGCTTGATAACAGGCACCTCGCCGAGAAGGAAACGCACATCGCGCCGTGGGCAAACGCCTCAATTTCGAGGTCTTTAGGGGTTTTAGCCCTGATTTGAGCAATTTCTTCGAGGGAAAGCTCTCTGGCTAAGACCACACGCTTTGCGCCTAAGTTATAAAAGGCGTTAGCGGTCTCGTAATTGCATATGCCCGACTGTACCGAGGCGTGAAGCTCCAAGCGGGGGGCATATTTTTTTATAAGCCCTATGGTGCCCAAGTCCGCGGCGATAACCACGTCGGCACCCAAGGAGTCTATAAGCTCCAAAAAGGCGGGCAAGCGGGGAATTTCCTCGTTGTGGGGAATGGTGTTACAGGTGATATGTACCTTAACACCGTTTTTGTGGGCGTATTCAATACCCTTTTTCAAATCCTCCTCGCCGAAATTGGTTGCGGCGGTACGCATACCGAATTCCTCGCCCGCAAGGTAAACTGCGTCCGCGCCGTAATCCACGGCGGCTTTAAGTCTTGTCAAGTCCCCCGCGGGGCATAAAAGCTCGGGTATTTTAAAATCAGTTGAAGTATTCATAAATCCATTGCTGTCCTTGCTTGAGTTTTGCTATTGTAGCGTTTTGCTCGGCAAGGGTCTTGTGAAAATAGAAATTGCCGGAGCTATCGGTTACGAAATAATAATAATCGGAGGTTTTGGGGTAAAGCGCCGCATTAATGGCATCTATGCCGGGGGAACAAAGGGGTCCGGGTGGCAGACCCTTTATGGCTGAGAATTTATTATCGGCCTGTGTGTTATACCTTCCGTCGTCCTGCTTGAAGCTATCGCCGTAAAACAGGGTCGGGGAAGAGCCTAAGGTGCCGCCCGTTTCATCAGAGGTGAGTCTGTTATAGAAAACGCTTGCGACTCCCTCCATATTGTCCTGAAGACGGGCTTTAGCCTCATCGGTTGTAACTGCTATTCCCGACTCCATTTGAATAATGGAAGCCATTGTGAGAATTTCATTCATAGAATAACCCAACTCTTCCGCCCGTTTAAACATACTGTCGGTAATGCGTTTCTCGGATTCTTTCAGCATTTTATCCACCGCTAATTTTGCACATTCCTCGGAATCATAGGAATAAAAGCTGTATGTTTCGGGGAAAAGGTAACCCTCTAATGTATAATAGGTTCTCACATCATCGGCAGACTGTAAAAGCTTGGAGTCCCGCTTTGCCGCATCTAATGCGTCAAGAAAGTCTGACCGTGAGCAAACCCCCGCTTTTTCAAGCAGAGTGGCTATTCCCGGAACGGTAACCTTTTCGCCGTTTACATTTTTGGTAAAGTCATTAATACCCGTACCCTCGGGAATGGTTACTGTAACGGTTTCCGCTTTTGCACCGTCATTAATGAGCATTTCACAAAGCCCTTCGTAGCCGGCTTCGGTATTAAAGATATATACACCGTATTTAAATTGACTGTCGTAGTGCTTGAGCTTGGCGTACATTCTGAAAAGAAAAGGAATTTTCACCGCTCCGCTTTCTTCGAGCTGCTCGGCAATCTCTGCGGCAGGGGTGCCCATTTTAATCTCCATAACGGCTTCGTCACCTCTGCCGAAGCCTATGCCCATATAGTCTGCTCCCGCGTAGATAACCCCGAAGGCAAGTCCTACAGAAGCTATTATAATGCAAAGCACCCATACAAGGGTTTTTACAATGCTGTGCCCGCCCGAATGCTTGCTTTTGCGCCTTAGGGGCTTGTCCGATTGGTTGTTTTCGTCAATTTCAAAGCCTCTGCCTATAACGAAATCATCGGCTGAATTTGCAGAACCGCTGTTTTCCCGCGGATTTTCGTTAAAATTGTTACCGTCCATTCCTTATCTCCTATTTGTTGTACTTCATACTTTTTTTAAGGGCGTAAGCTCCCTCTTTGTCCCCGGTAAGCTCGCTTAAAAGCCTAAAGCCGAAATCAAATGCCGCGCCCGCGCCGTAGGCGGTGGTGATTTTGCCGTCCGTCACAACGGGAGTATCTAAAAATTCCGCACCATCAAGGTCTTTTTCAAAGCCGGGAAAACAGGTGGCTTTTTTGCCCCTTAAAAGACCCTTATGACCGAGAATAGAGGGGGCGGCGCAGATAGCGCCGATAAAAAGCCCGTTCCTTGCCGCAAAATCTATAAATCTCCCGACACAGGCGCTTTTCTCAAGATTAAGGGTTCCGGGCATACCTCCGGGAAGAATTATTCCCTCAAGCCCGTCTGTTATTGCATCTTCTTCGGTAATATCGCAAACCACGGGAATTTTATGCGCCCCGACAGCGGTTTTGCCGCCGACGCCCACCGTTTTAACCTCACACCCGCCCCGCCTTAAAATATCAACAGGGGCTAATGCCTCTAATTCTTCAAAGCCGTCTGCCAAAAATACATAAACCATAATCTTCGCCTCTTATTGCTTTTTAAGGGTTTTATAATATTCCCGTACTTCCTCCGGTTTACCGCAGGACATCTTGCCCTCGCTGCAGCCGCCCCTTACGCAGGCGGGACCCGCATTTTTAAATAGGTTGGGCGCAACCTCGCTTACAAGGGCTAACATTTGGTTTGCAACATCCCGTATCTCCCACTGGGCGCGGCGGCAGCACCGCACCTTAAAGAAGTTCATAAGGGAGCGGGCGTTCATCGTAAGCACCATCTGGGTTTCGCAGGCGTTGGGAAGTACAAACCGCGCGTCCTCGATCGCCTTTTTTTCGGCAAGGCGGGTTGCGGTCTTTTCGTCCTTGCCCTCGGCTAAAAAGGTCTTTATGTGCTTTTCCTTTAAAATAGCGGCAAGGCGGTCGTAACGCGCCTGATCCTCCGCCATTATCTCGTCATATATGCGTTTTGCCTCCTCGTCCCCGGCTATTTCGGGCGGGGTGACATAGCAGAAGCTGCCCTCTCTTACATAACGCTGGCTCTTGACCGAAAAGGACGCCATTCTGTGCCTTGTAATCTGGGCTAAAAGGGAGCGGGAAACCCCCTCTATTCCAAAGGTGAAGCTTGCGTGCTCAATGGGGCTTTCGTGACCTATTTCAGAAAGCATTTCCACAAAGGACGCCGCCTTTTCGTCGGTTAAATTGTTGCTTAAGCCGGTTATGTCAGAGCTGCTGTAACAAAGCTTTGCCGCCGCCGCCACGGTGTGCTCGGGGGCGGGCGTGTGGGCTAAAAGAATAACATTTGCCATTTTTTCGTCTCCGTTCATCATATTATCTTAATTATACCAAACGCCGTATATATTATCAACGGTTTTTTCAGAATTTGCGTATTTCAAGGCTCTTATCGTCATTTCCCTTTGTTATGCTCTTAATCACTATAAAATAGCTGTATTCATCGCTAACCTTAACGCAAACCCTGTCGCCCGCCTTTTTGCCCATAATCGCGCGTCCCAAGGGGGATTCTCGGCTTATAAGCCTTTCAAGGGAATTTTGTCGAAGGGAAGTGACGATTCTCACGCTTTCAAGGCAGTCGTCCTCTTCGACATAGTACTCCACCGTGTCAAACAGCCCCACCTCGTCGGCTTTGCTTTCGGGCTTTATTATTTTCGCGGTTTTAATCATATTGCGAAGATACCTTATCCTGCTCTCGTTCCTGCCCCGCTCGCGCTTTGCCGCGTGATACTCGGCGTTTTCGCTTAAATCCCCGAAGCTCCTTGTAAACTTGACCTCTTCCAAAATCTTAGGTCTTACAACGCTTATTCGGTATTCAAGCTCATCCTTCATTTTATCTATATCAACCTGAGTCAGTTCATCGTACATTTTCTCACAGCCTTTCAAAACCATTATAATAAATTCCAACGCATTTATCTACATATTTTTTATTTTTTTGCTTCGATATTAAGGTATTTATGGTTGACAAGCCTTTATGGATAGTGTAAAATATTTCTGGCAAAATCAATAATTACAGGGGTTATATATGAAACTAAAATATAATTTTGTTACAAACAAGGTTGCGGATAGGATTGTCGCGGTCGCTGTAGGTGAGGATGCAAATAAATTCAGCGGCTTTATTAAAATGAACGATACCGGAGCATATATATTTAATATGCTTAAAAGTGATGTGACCGAGGACGAAATAGTTGCATCTATCGAAAGGGAATATGACGGAGCAGATTCCGAA
>JAXJVI010000325.1:0-7600 GCA_036308615.1 Acutalibacteraceae bacterium
CGGTGTCGATGAGAAAATCTATCCTTACAACGCCCGAAGCGCCGATAGCCTTAAATATATCGCAGGCAAGCCTTTTAATTTCGTTTGCCTTTTCTTCGCTTATATCGGCGGGAATTTTTCTGCCTAAGGACGCCATACCCTTTGACGCGCCGCCCTTAGAGTTTGACATATACTTATCCTCGTAGGAGAGGATTTCATCCTGCATAAAGGGCTCTTCACAGACGCTCGGCTCGCAGGAATCCGCGTCTCCTATAACCGAGCAGTTGATTTCACGAAGGCTTGTAACGGCGCGCTCGGCTAAAATCCTGTCTGTAAAGGAGGCGGCAATGGTTATAGCCGCGTCAAGACCGTCCTTATCGTTTACCTTGGTAATGCCCACGCTTGAGCCTAAGTTTATCGGTTTAATAATAAGGGGAAACCCTACTTTGTTTTCGATTTCTGCGGTGATTTTTTGCTTTTTTAATATATATTCGCGGGCGCGGAATGTAATGCAGTCAAGCACGGGAAGACCGGCAGACTTTAAAACATCCTTAAATACCGCCTTGTCCATGCCGATGGCGGCGGAGAGTATGTCGCACCCGATATAGGGAAGACCTAAGTATTCAAGATACCCCGCAACCGTGCCGTCCTCGCAGTTTGTGCCGTGGACAATCGGGAAAGCAAGGTCTATTTTAACATCCTTTTTCTTACTGAATAATCCGCTGTTTTCATAAACCATATAAACTCCGCCGTTTTTGCGGGCTAATAAAACAGGCTCGCTCTGCTTTAAAAGCTCGGGCAGATTTCTGTAATTCTCGATTTCAAAAAGTGGGCTTCCCGTATACATTTCACCGCTTTTTGTAACATATATGGGGGTTACATCATATTTTTCCCGCTTAATCGCCCGCATTGCCTGAACGGCGGAAATAATTGAAACCTCATGCTCTACCGAACGGCATCCGAAAATCACCGCAATATTTGTTTTCATAAAATCACCTTATTTTTCGATTTTTTTAATTCAGATAATTGTCGGGCAGGTCGTTTTCAAGCAGAACTACCGTATTTTTATCGGCAATTTCGCCGTAAACGCCCATAGCCTCTTTAAAGCTCTTAACCACAAAAAGCTTTTCGGGACTAAAGCCCACCGACTCTGCGCCCTCGCGCAAAGGCTTTGAGCGGTTAAGACCTACAAGTATAATTATATCACACTTTTTTGCGGCTTCAAGACCGAGCGCAAAATTACAGTCATATTCCTTTGAGCCAAGCTCTATAAGCCCGGGGGTTACTATAACCTTTTTCATATTACCAAAGGAGCTTAGTACCCGTACCGCCTCAATACAGCCCTCGGGGTTGGCGTTATAAGCGTCGTCAATAAGGGTTGAGCCGTTGATATAGGGCTTTAACTCCAATCTGTGCTCTGTCGGTTTAAGGGAGGAAACCGCAAAGCGAATATTTTCCGGGGTTACGCCGAGATGCAGGGCAAGCTCCGCCGCACCCGTGATATTAATAACGCTGTGAAGCCCTAAAAGCCTTGAAGAAAGCGGAATTTCCGCTTTTCCCGAAACTACGGTGAACTCCGAGCCGTTTCTGCCGTAGGAAATATCTTTTGCTTTAGCGTCAAAATCCCCCGTGCCGTAAACTGTGTAAAGGGAGGGGTCTATTCGTTTAATAAGCTCTAAGCTGTCGCCGTTTACAAATACCTCGCCGCCGTTTTTCAGTACCTCGTCCGCTAACTCAAACTTGGTTTTAAAAACATTGTCTACCGTTTTAAAGGTTTCAAGGTGCTGTTCGCCCACCGAGGTGATTATGCCGTATTTCGGGTGGACAATATCGCAGATTTCCTTAATATCGCCTACGTTTTTAGCACCCATTTCGCAGATGAAAATTTGGGTTCGGGGTTCGATTTTCTCGCGGATTGTGCGCACCACGCCCATAGGCGTGTTAAAGCTTTGGGGAGTGGCGACAACATTGTATTTCTCGCTTAAAATGCGGCTTAAGATAAACTTTGTGGTGGTTTTGCCGTAGCTTCCCGTAACTCCTATTACGGTAAGACCGCTATGCTCTTTTAAAATGCGCTTTGCGTCATTAATATACCACCGCGAAATAAGCTTTTCTACAGGTGCGGTAATAAGACGGCAAACAAGGGCGGTAAGGGGCGAAACAAAGGAAAAAATAAGGCAAAGCGTAGCGAAAATTCCGTCGGCGGGACTTTGCGGAAAAATAATGTATAAAAATATAAATAATGCAAGCAGAATTGCCGCCGCCGCGAAAAGCCGCTTAATTCTGCCGGTGAATACAAGCTTTTTTATCGATTTTTTCTGTGTTTTAACACAAATTAAAACGCGGACGGCAAGAACGGCGATAAAAAGAATAAGCTGAGCGGTAAAAAGTTGTCGGCTCATCAAAAGTGAGGTGATGCAGAAAGCGATACACTCTATGCAAAGGGGGACGGAATAGCTGTCCTTTACCCAGGGCATATAGCGGGAGGGGAAGTAGGAGTTTTGCTGGAGCATCTGGTACTGCCTTACAAGGGCAAACAGACCCGAAACCGCCGCTAAAATAAGGGAAATAAGTAAAATCACATTCAATTCGTTCACTTCCTAATTAATAAAGCTTTTTAAAATTGCCGCCGCCTGATACGGCTGCTCGCAAAACGAATAATGCCCCGCGCCCTTTATAACGCACAGCCCCGAATCGGGGATAAGGCTTTTTATAATCTCGGCGTCGGAAAGGGGAGTCGCCGTGTCCTTTTCGCCCCAGATAAGTAAGGTCGGGCAGGAAATATTGCTTATAATATCCCTTAAATCGGTGTTTACAAGGGATACCATCGTTTTGCGCAAAACCTCGGGAGCGGCGTTATAATCCGCCGAGCCGTAATGCTTACGGGCTTTATCGAGCAAGCCCTCGGAATAATTCTTTATAACCGGCAGAGTAAGCACCCGCTTTATCGCCTTGAAGCTTTTGGCTCTTATTTTCTGCTTTGCGCTTTTTTTAGGTATTAGCCCCGCGGAATCGAGCAAAACTATTTTTGGTGGCTTTACCGTGCCTGTCGCCGCCATTTTAAGTATAACCCTACCGCCGTGGGAGTGACCTATCATAATCGGGTTATCAAGATTCACGGCTTTCATAAATTTAAGCGCAAAATCGCAATAATCGTCTAAAGTCCAGGGCTTTTTCATTGTATCCGAGCCGCCGCACCCCGGGAAGTTTACCGCCACAAGACGGCAACGGTCGCAAAGCGCCGAAATTATACCGCCGTAAACCTCAAAGGAGGAGCCCCAGCCGTGCAGAAGCAAAACCGGAATACCCGCCCCTTTTTCGGTATATTCTATGTTTAGACCGTCAACAGTAATGTTCATAACTCTCTCCGTCCGTAAGCTGTAATATATAATCAGTAATCCTGAAAATATATTATACCAAATATGTCCTCAAAAAAAAAGCCCTTTTTAAAAAATATGACAATTAGGGCAAATTTATTTAATTGACTGAATTTATTTACAAATTTTTCATTTACTTTTCAGCATAAAAAGTGTAAAATATAATTTAATAAAAACACGGAGGTGTTTTGTTTGGCAAGAAAAATGGCAGATGAAATCCTTGAAGCCGAAAGGGGTGCCGAAAGGATTATTTCGGACGCGGAAAAAAGAGCGGCGGAAATATCCGATACCGCAAAGCAAAAGGCGGCGGAGGAAACTGCGCGCATACTCTCCGAAGCGGAGAAAAACGCCGAAAAAGCGTTAGACTCCGCAAAAGCGGCGGCACAGGTCAAAAAGCAGGAGGCTGAAAACCAAGCCGAAGCTATTAAAGACGGACTTGACAGTAAGTATGAGCAAAATATCAAAAAGGCGGTAGCCGCCGCCACAGAAATTCTCTTCGCTTAAAAATTTGATTTATTAATGTAAGTGTGGTGATAGGTTTGGCTAAGCTTAAATGTAAGCTTGTTAGTATTTATGCTTCCGATACCGAGGCGGCGGCAGTTATGAAAAGACTGCAGGAAATGTCGGTTATCGATATTGACACGGCGGCTTCGGACGAGGAAACCTCTGTTTTGCAGGAGGGATATTTTAGGACCGATACCTCGGACAAGATAAACGCCTACGAGCGAAATGCCGAAACTGCGGAAAGCGCGGTTAAGATATTAAACCTCAGATTTCCCGAGAAAAAGGGAATAGCGGGGCTTTTCGGCTCGGCAAGGGAGCTTACCCCCGATGAGTTTTACCTAAAGCGCGAGCAGATTGAAAACGCTTTATCTCTTGCAAACGAGGTTATAGAGAATGACCGCAAGATAGCAGAGCAAAAGGCGGAGATTGTACGCCTTAACACAACAAAGGAGCAGATGCTCCCGTGGGAGCCGCTGGATGTCCCCCTCTCCTTTTCGGGAACGGCGAAAACTCGGGCGTTTATAGGCACGGTAGCGGGGATTTACACCCTCGATGGGCTGTGCGAAAAAATAGCCGAAATTGACCCCGAAATTTCCCTTTATACCGAGATTGTAAACACAGGAAAGGATATAACCTATATTTTTGCTTGCTGTCCTAAAGATGAACAGGAGCGGGCAGAGGCGGTTTTACGCTCCCTTTCCTTTGCGAGACCTGCGCAGATCACCTCGAAGCTACCGAGGGATAAGATAGCCTCTAAAGAGCAACGCGCGGATAAATGCAAAGAGGAAATCGATAAATTACTTGCGAGGATAAAGGAAATATCCGAAAGCCGTTATGAGATTGAAAACCTTGCGGATTATTGCAGGGGAAGAGCCGAAAATTTCCGCGCGGCGGGTGAAACGGCAAGAACCGCGCACACGGTGCTTATTAAGGGCTATGTAGCCGAGCGGGATATGCCTTATCTTGAAAAGGAGTTAAAGAAACAGTTTACCGTTGTAATTGAGGCGGAGGACGCTGACGAGGAGTTAGCTCCCGTAGTACTTCAAAACAACGCCTTTGCGCGACCTGCCCAGACGCTTGTTAAGATGTATTCATTACCGTGCTCCCGCGATATTGACCCCTCTCCGATAACGGGCTTTTTCTACTACCTGTTTTTCGGAATGATGTTTTCGGACGCGGGCTACGGACTTATTATGATAATCGCAACGAGCATTGCCCTTGCGAGGTTTAAGCTTTCAAGGTCGATGCGGCAGAATATGCGGCTGTTCCAGTACTGCGGTATTTCCACCTTTTTGTGGGGTCTTGTGTACGGCAGCTTCTTCGGCGACAGTATTGCCGTTATAAGCGAAAGGTTCTTCGGGCACAGGGTGGCTTTGCCCGCGCTTATTGACCCGATGAACGGCGACGCGGTAACCCTTTTGATATTAAGCCTTGCACTCGGTCTTGTTGAAATTATCGCGGGACTTTGTGCCAAGTTTGCGACCTGTATGAAAAACGGCGATAGGGCGGGAGCGTTTTTTGACGCGGGGCTTTGGATTACCACCCTTACGGGTATCGCGCTTATGGCTTTGGGCTTTGTCACCGTGCCGATAATTAAAAATATCGGTATCGGCTTAGCTTTAGTGTCGGTCGTAGGACTCATACTAACTCAAGGTCGGGATAAGAAAAATCCAATTATGCGGCTGTTTTCGGGTATCGCCTCCCTTTACGATATTACAAGCTATGTAAGCGATTTGCTTTCGTTCTCGCGTCTTATGGCACTCGGCCTTACAACATCTGCAATGAGCGCGGTGTTTAATATGCTAAGCGCAATGGGCGGAAAATCTATAGGCGGCTTTATACTGCTGATTATAGTTTTCCCGCTCGGTCACGCGATCAACTTCGGACTGAATGTTTTGGGCGCGTATGTTCACACTTTGAGACTTCAGTATGTCGAGCTGTTCTCGAAATTCTATGAGGGCGGCGGCAGAGAATTTAAACCCTTTTCATTCAAATCAAAATACACCGATTTGAATGTGCAAAATATTAAGGAGGAAAATTAAAATGACATTAGGTACAGTTTTGGCGCTTGCAGGCGCGGCATTGGCAACAATTTTAGCGGGTATAGGCTCTGCTAAGGGCGTAGGTATGGCCTGCGAGGTAGGTATGGGCGTTCTCGCGGAGGATTCCTCAAAATTCGGTAAAATGCTGGTTTTAGAGCTTCTCCCCGGTACACAGGGACTTTACGGCTTTATCGTTTCCTTTATCGTGCTTACCAAAATCGGCGTTTTCGGCGGTTCTGCTAACCTTGCTACTTGGGAGGGCGGAATGATTCTTGCCGCCTGTCTTCCTATCGCGATAGGCGGACTTATGTCTGGTATTTCCCAGGGAAAGGCGGCAGTAGCGGGTATTTCGCTCTTTGCTAAGGACGACAGCGCCTTCCCGAAGGCTCTCGTATCTATAACACTTGTTGAAATTTACGCTCTGCTTGCATTCCTTGTTTCGTTCCTTACCGTAATTCTTCTCTAAGGTGATAAAAATGACCTCAAGTGAAAAAATACTTGCCGGCATAACCGCCGAGGCGGAGGAGACCGCAAAGGAGATTATTTCCGCCGCCGAAAAAAAGGCGGAAGAGATAATTGCTAACGCCGTGTCGGAAGCCGAAAAGCAGGCGGAAACCATCGCCGCCGAGGCAGATAAAAAAGCCGAGCTGACAGAAAGCACGGGTAACTCTGCGGCACAGTTGGTTTTAAGGGACGCAAGGCTTACAAAAAAGCGCGAGCTTATTGAAAAAGCCCTTGATGAAGTTATCGTAGGCGTAAATAATTATGATGATAAAACCTACTTTGACTGCCTTTTAAGGCTTGCAAAAAATAACGCTATGAGCGGAAAGGGCGAAATGCTCCTGTCAACCCGTGATCTGTCGCGGGATAAGGGCGAATTCGTAAAAGCCTTAGAGGCACTTTCGGTAACCGTAAGCGATACCCCTGCCGATATTAACGGTGGTTTTATCCTTAAATACGGCGATATAATTATAAACTGCGAGCTGTCGGCAGTAATGCGCGAAAAACGCGATGAAATAACCGACTCATTGAATACAGCCCTTTTTGGCTAAAGAAGGTGAAACTATGTCAGTTAAATCCGTTGGTTTTGCCATAGGAAACCTAAGAGCGCGGGAAAACAGCCTTTTAAAGGCGGGAGACCTAAATCAGCTCTCTGCCGCCAAAAGCACGGACGAGCTTGCTAAAATGCTCACGGACAGGGGAATCGGAGCTACCGATACCGCCGATGTTCCGAAGCTTTTAAGGGAGGAAACCGAAAAGCTTTGGGAATATGTTACCGAAAACGCTCCCGATATGTCGGCGTTTGAGCCCTTTTTGTATGAAAACGATTTTCATAACTATAAGGCGGTGCTTAAAGGCGTGGTGCGCGGCAGAGAATATGAAAGTCTTCTTATTCTTCCCGCCACGGTGGAGATTTCCTATATTGAACGCGCGGTAAAGGAAAAGAGATTTGATTTACTGCCCGAATTTATGCGTTCTTCGGCTGAAGAGGCATATTCCGTATTCACAAAAACGGGGGACAGCCAGCTTGCCGACTGCATTATTGACGGGGGACTTATGACCGCACAGCTAAACAAGGCGAAAAAAATCGGCAACCCTGTCATTTTAAAGCTTATAACCGTTACCGTGTTTTATAACAATATAAAAGCCACTCTGCGGGCGGCAAAGGCGAATAAATCCGCCGCCTTTTTAAACACC
>JAXJVI010000326.1:0-5943 GCA_036308615.1 Acutalibacteraceae bacterium
CTGAAAGGAATGCTGATATATGTTTTTCAAAAAAGTATTAAATAGTGTTCTCAACTTTTTCAGAACAAAAGCACCTGAATTAATAAAGAATAATTTCGAGGTTACATCAACCAAGCGTTCAAAAATTGTCGGCTCGGCAGTGTGCTTTGTCACACTTATCGCTGTTATACTTGATGTGGGAGCATACACCTCGCAGGAATTTGCCTCAAAATGGCTCCTGCTTGCTTTTGCCCTGCTTTGCCCCTTTATTTTGGGGCTTGCCGCCGCGTATTCAGTCCATATAAAAAACGAACTGTTTAATGAAGTATGGCATTTTACCTTTATGCTGATTATACCCTTTATAACAATTACTATGACCGAGTGCCTGAATAATGTTTTTATATACGATATGACATACCTGGGTTTTTTCGGAAATTATCTGCTTGTTGTTATTATGTACTTCCTATTTTTCGCGCTTACGGGAAGCTTTAGGGTGTCTTATATTACCGTAAACACGGTTTTGTTCGGGCTTGGGGTGGCTCACAGCTATATTATGGATTTCCGCGGAACCCCTTTTCTGCCGATGGATTTTTTAAGCATTAAAACGGCGGCGGGCGTTGCCAACACATATAACTATACCCCGACCTACAAGGTAATGACCGCGGCGCTCATCTTTATTTTCATAATTATTATAAGCGTTAAAACCAAGACGCCCAAATTCAATATACTTACAAAAATCATTTCCCGCGCGTTTACGGGCACCTTTGCGTCGGTATTGCTTATACTTTTCTATTTTACAAGCATTTTTGCCGATATGGGCGTAAAGCCCGACTTTTGGAATCAAACGAGGGGCTATCACAACTACGGCTTTGCGTTTAACTTTTTCGCCAATACGAAGTATTTGTATATGTCCCAGCCTAACAATTACAACCCGAATGAGCTTAAAAATTATGTAAACAGCGTTGTGGATAACTCGTCTGACAGTACCGACAATACCGACGACGATTATGTAAAGCCGAACATTATATGTATAATGAATGAGTCCCTTGCCGACCTTAGCGTGCTTGGCAATCTCACCACAAACGAGGATTATATGCCGTTTATGCGGAGCCTTACCGAAAACACGGTGAAGGGCAATCTTTATGTCCCGGTAATCGGCGCAGGTACCTCCAATACCGAATTTGAGTTTTTAACGGGGCATACCACCGCGTTCTTGCCCTCCGGCAGTAACGCTTATATGCTTTATATTAAAAATCCGATCGCCTCCCTTGTTTCTACCCTTGAAGCCCAGAAGTATTCTTCATACGCGCTTCACCCCTACTATGCGGCGGGCTGGAACCGCACCTCTGTTTATAACTATTTAGGCTTTAACAAGTTCACAAGCCTTGAGAATATTATTAATATTTCCCTTATGAGGGAGTACCAGGAAAAGGGCAGTGACCCGAATTTCCTGCAATCCCTGGTTGAGCAGTACTATCCCGGAAACAATATGCTTTTGCGCCAGTATATAAGCGATTCCTACGATTATAAGCTCCTGATTGAGGATTACGAAGGCCGCGATGAATCTAAGCCCTATTTCGCCTTTAATGTTACAATGCAGAATCACGGCGGCTACACCACAAGCTGTATTAATTTTGATGAGTCGATTTACGCGACCTCGGTTTCAAAGGACTACAACAAGGCTAATAAATACCTTTCCCTTGTAAAGGCGAGCGACAATGCCTTTAAGGAGCTTATCGAATACTTTGAACAGGTAAAAGAGCCTACAATAATCTGTATGTTCGGCGACCACCAGCCCTCGGTCGAGACGGATTTTATTGCCGAGGTTATGGGTGTTAACAGCCTTTCAAGCCTTACTCCCCAGCAGGAGCAGTCCCGCCATATTACACCCTTTATAATATGGGCTAACTATAATATTGAGGAACGGCAGATCGACAAGCTCAGCTCAAACTATCTCGCCTCCCTTGTTTTGGAGACCGCGGGCGTAAAGCTCACCGAATATAATAAATACCTCTTAAAGCTTTCGGAAACCCTGCCTGTAATCGACACGGTAGGATATATCGATAACGAGGACAATTACTATAAGTGGAGCGATGTCTCGCCCTACAGCGACCTGCTCGACGAGTACGAAAAGGTTCAGTACAATAATATCTTTGACCAAAAAAATATCGATTCGGAGATATTCTATATAAACGGCTATGTTCCCGAAGAAACCGTTTTGGAGGATAGCTCCGTTACGGAAGAGGGTGCCTGATGCGTAACACTTCCCTTTGCCACATTGAGAAGGACGGAAAGTACCTTATGCTCCACCGGGTGAAAAAGGAAAACGACCTTAATCACGATAAGTGGGTAGGTATCGGCGGAAAATTTGAGGATAAGGAAAGTCCCGAGGAATGCAACCTCAGAGAGGTTAAGGAGGAAACGGGACTTACCCTTAATTCTTACAGATATTGCGGTATTGTCACCTTTGTTTCGGATAAATGGGAAACCGAGTATATGCACATTTTCCATTCGGATGATTTTTCGGGTGAAGTCTGCGACTGTGACGAGGGAAATCTCGAATGGGTTGAAAAGCAGAGGCTTTACACCCTGCCGATATGGGAGGGCGATAAGATTTTTCTGCGTCTTATTGATAAAAATGTGCCTTTCTTCTCGCTTAAGCTTGAATATGCGGGCGATAAGCTTGTAAACGCGGTTTTAAACGGTAAAAAGCTTTTAGACGAAATGTCTATCAAAGAATTACAGGACGGTGGATTATGAATATCTGTCTCTACGGCGCGTCGAGCAATGCAATAGCAAAGTCTTACATCAACCCCACCGAGGAGCTGGGCGCTAAAATCGCCGAAAGGGGTCACACCCTTATATACGGCGGCGGCGCGGCGGGTCTTATGGGTGCGGCGGCAAGAGGAGTATACTCCCGCGGGGGTAAAATAATAGGGATTGTGCCCTCGTTTCTTAATGTGGACGGCATTTTGTTCGATAAATGCGACGAAATGATTTTTACCGAGACTATGCGTGAGCGCAAGCAATTAATGGAAGAAAGGGCCGACGCTTTTATAATGACTCCGGGCGGGGTAGGCACATTTGACGAATTTTTCGAGATTTTAACCCTCAAACAGCTTGGAAGACATTCAAAGCCAATCGCCGTATTTAATATAAACGGCTATTTTAACAGTCTTATCGAGCAGTTAAAAAACGCGGTGCATAAGCAATTTATGAATCCCGAAGCCTTTGAGCTTTGTATGTTCACCGACAATGCGGATAAGCTGATAAATTACATTGAGCAAAGTGTAAGCAAACCCGAGCAGTCTAAGGTTTATAAAAGCTTGAAATAGATAGGAAATAACTAAGGGACTGTAAATCGGGGTTTGTTTTTTGCCCCTTATTATCCAATATCTTAATTGTCTGAAAATTAACAACCTGTTAAAAAAACAAACACCTTTTTATGGTAGAATACAAAATAACAAGTAAATGAAAAGAGGGACGAAATGAGCGAAAAGCCCACCAACGATTACAATGCGATTACGCCTGAAATTTTAAAATATGCCGACTATTGCACGGGAAACTGCCAAATTGAGCCACAGCTTTATATTGAGCACAAGGTGAATCGGGGTCTTCGCGACCTTAACGGCAAGGGAGTGCTTACAGGTCTTACCGAAATATCCGAAATTGTTTCAAAAAGGACCGTTGACGGCGAGGAAGTGCCCTGCCCGGGCAAGCTTTATTACAGGGGCTACGATGTGGAAAAGCTGGTGGACGGCTTTATACGGGATAACCGCTTCGGCTTTGAGGAAATAGTATATCTGCTGTTGTTCGGAGAGCTTCCCGCCTCCCAACAGCTTGCGGAGTTTAACGGCGTTCTTTCGTCCTATAGGACACTTCCCGGCTCGTTTGTAAGGGATATTATTATGAAGGCGCCCTCGTCGGATATGATGAACTCCTTGGCCAGGAGCGTTTTAACCCTTTACTCTTATGACGATAAGGCGGACTGCACCGATATTCCCAATGTGCTCCGCCAGTGCCTACAGCTTATAGCGAACTTCCCGTCCCTCTCGGTTTACGGCTATCACTCGTATAATTACTATATTAAGGGAAGCAACAGCTTCTTTATTCACGAGCCCCGCCCCGAGCTTTCCACTGCGGAAAATATACTTTATATGCTTAGGCTTGACGGTAAATACACCCCCCTTGAGGCGAGGGTGCTTGATACCGCCCTTGTGCTTCACGCAGAGCACGGCGGCGGTAACAACTCCACCTTTACAACCCATGTTGTTTCCTCCTCGGGGACGGATACCTACTCGGCGATCGCGGCGGCATTAGGCTCTCTTAAGGGACCTAAGCACGGCGGTGCCAACATCAAGGTATGCGCTATGTTTAACGATATTAAGGAGAATGTTAAGGACTGGTCGGACGAGGAGGAGGTCGAGGCTTACCTTAAAAAGATTCTCCACAAGGAGACCTTTGATAAAGCGGGGCTTATCTACGGAATCGGACACGCGGTATATTCGGTTTCCGACCCAAGAGCTACGGTGCTTAAAGGCTTTGTCAAGAGCCTTTCGGAGGAAAAGGGGCTCGAAAAGGAATACGGGCTTTACAACCTTGTTGAAACCCTGGCGCCGCAAATTATCGCAGGCGAGCGCAAGATGTACAAGGGCGTCAGCATAAATGTTGATTTTTATAGCGGCTTTGTTTACGATATGTTAGGACTGCCCCACGAGCTGTACACACCACTCTTCGCCATCGCCCGTATAGCGGGCTGGAGCGCCCACCGCATTGAGGAGCTTTTAAATGCGGGTAAAATAATCCGCCCCGCATACAAAAGCGTCCAGCCAAGGCGTGAATATGTTAAAATTGAAGACAGATAGCGCAAAATCCGCCCGCATCGGAATAAAGTCCGAAACGGGCGGTATTTTAATATGCTGCTCTACTGTTCAACCGCCAAAGAGGTTGTTTGGGTAGGAGCGTTGGTAGATTTGTGAGGATTGGCACCGCCGTAACGCAGAGCGCCAAAGAGCATAATCGCCAAGACCGCAAGCACCGCCGAAATAATGGCGGCTGTAATAATACCGTCGGTACAAACCGACACCGCCGATTCGATAATCGACACCCCGAAATCGGACATTTCAAGGGCCAATGCGGTTACAAAGCTGCTTCTGCAGAAAAATACCGTCAAGCCCAAAGCGAGGCTTATTACCGCAAAATCCACACCCAAAAACAGCACTCCTTTAAGCTTGCGCCGTTTTATAAGAACAATAATTAACGCGATTCCCAGTATAACAGCCGTGAAAGCTATTACAAACGGCAAAGACAGGGTGCGCGCCACTATTTGCGACATCTTAATCTGCTTTACAACCGTGCGGATTTGTTCCAAAACGGGCACAAATGACTTTAATTCACCTTCATTTTCCTCAACATATTCATTTACGGCTGTCTCAACTTCCTTTTCATCAAATTCTATATCTGTGGTCTCCTTGGCAACCGTTAAAAAATCCCCGATATTATCGTTTATCATATTTTTTATATGCGAGGTATGAATCTTGCGGTTTTCAGGCAGGCTTAACAATATTTCGGTTGTCTCGTCAGCGTAAACCTCAATAAGCTCCCCCGCTTCTTTGCTTTTCATTATTTCGTCGGCTTTTTTATAATCTATACCGTAACTTTCAAGGGCTTTTTCTACCGTCGGCGTTTTTTTCACCAAAGCCTTATAATCAATGTTCTGAATTACGGTGGTAATGGTCTTAGGCTTAGTAAGCGCGATTACAGAGTAATAAAAGGGCACAAGGGCGCATATTAAAACTAAAAACAGGTTTAAGAGCAGGTATAAAAAATTTCCTGCCGCGCGTAATACTTTTCTCGTCAAGGTAATCGCCCCCTTAAAATCAGCACACTGTGGTTAATAGCTAAATTATTATAACATATAGGTAAATTTTTGGCAAGTTTGTTGACAAAATTGTAATTATTTTC
>JAXJVI010000327.1:0-3868 GCA_036308615.1 Acutalibacteraceae bacterium
TGTGTTAGGCACGCCGCCAGCGTTCGTCCTGAGCCAGGATCAAACTCTCTAAAATATTCTATCTAAACACTTTCGTGCTCAAATCTATCTTAGAGCATTCTCTGCTCATTTTCCAATACTGACTTTGTATTGTCCTTCGTACTTAAAGTACTTTTTTCTCTCGATTTCTCTCAAGAATTGTCGGGTCCTTATTATCGTCGTTGTTTAATTTTCAAGGTCCGTTCGCAGCTCCGTTTTTCAGAGCGCCTGATTATAATACCACAACCATACCCCTTTGTCAACACTTTTTTTAAGTTTTTTTTAAAAAATTTTTAAAGTTGTTTTTTGACACAAGATATTGTATATTAAGCCCTTTTACTTTAATATTTCCCGTAGCTTTGCGAGTATTTTTTTCTCGGCGCGGGAGACCTGTACCTGGGTCATAGACATTAATTCCGCCGTCCTGCTTTGGGTAAAATAATTATAATACCTATATATAACGAGCTGTTTTTCGGTCTCGTTTAATTTTTCAAGGGCGGAGTCAATGAGCAGCCGGTCGGATATTTCGTCCTCGGCGCTTATTGTGGGCAGGTCGGCTTCGTTTATTTCGCCGTCCTCCTCCCGGGTAAGAGAAAGGGTAGGCTGAGCGGCGCACATTGCCTCGGTTACCTCCTCCGCCGATACCGACAGTGCCGCCGCAAGTTCCGAAACAGTCGGCTCGCGGCAGAGCCTTTGCTCCATTATCTGTTTTTCCCTGCCTATTTTCATTCCCAGTTCCTTTATGCTTCTTGAAACCTTGACCGCGCCGCCGTCCCTGAAAAGCCGCCTTATCTCTCCCATTATAACGGGCACGGCGTAGGTCGAGAAGCAGACACCCCTTTCGCCGTCAAAGGCGTCGGTTGCTTTTATAAGCCCGATGCACCCCGCCTGATAAAGGTCGTCGTATTCTATGCCCCGTCCCGAAAAGCGCTTGCAGAGCGAGTGCACCAGTCCGAGGTTTTCCTCGATAAAGCGGTCGCGGCTTTTTTGCTCAACCATTAATGTTAATGCGGCGGTTTATCCGCTTGGTCATAACAATGCTCGTGCCCTTGCCGACGGCGGAGCGCACCTTAACGGTATCCATAAAGCTCTGCATAACCGCAAAGCCCAGCCCCGCCCGCTCGCCGCCGACGGTGGTATAAAGGGGCTCCATAGCCTTTTCGACATTTTCTATACCGCAGCCCGCGTCGCGAATCTTTATCCTTATTGTATTTTTATCGCAAAGCTCGCCGGTTATGTAAATTTTCCCGATTTTTTCCCTGTAGGCGTGGACGATACAGTTTGTTACCGCCTCGGAAACGGCGGTTTTAATGTCGTTTACCTCCTCAAGGGTGGGGTCGAGCTGTGCGGCGAATGCCGATATACACGCCCTCGCAAACCCCTCGTTTGCCGATTTCGCCAATACATTCATTGAAAATTTATTGTTTACTTCCATTTTACCGTTCCTCCAATTTTGCAAGCCGTTCAATACCCGCAAGCTTCATTACCTTACATATCTGCGGGGACGCGCCCGTGATATAGAGCTGTGCCCCCGTTTTTATAAGGGTTCTGTACCTTCCCATAACAAGACCTATGCCCGAGCTGTCCATAAAGCTGACGCCCTTAAAATCCAGCACCAGCTTTGAGGGCATATTAAGCTCCACGGCGTTATCCACCGCCTCCCGCATTTCCTTTGCGGAGTGGTGGTCAAGCTCACCCGAGAGATAGGCGGTGACCGTATCTCCCGAGGTTTTAATTTCTACCGACATTAATTTCACCTCACAAAATAATAAAACAAGCCTTTACTAATATATAATAAAGGCTTGTCCGTGAAAAAATTGTCATAATAGGTAGGCTGTTAAAAATTTTTATAAAAATCGATAAGCTTTTGCCTTATTCCCCCCGCAAGGTAGAGGGAGCCGAAGACGAAAACGGGGTCTTTTCCCGCAATTTCCGAAGCCGTTTTAATCGCCTCGTCATAGTTTTCGGCGGTTTTAGCGAGGCAATACTCTTCAGCCGTGCGAGCGAGGGTCTTGCCGTCAAGTGAGCGGGGCATATTTTCCACCGTCACCGCCACCGCCGCACGACAAAGGGGAAGTGTCGTTTTAAGCACCGACTTATAATCCTTATCCCGCATCACGCCGATTAAGGCGACCGCCTTACCCTCGTATTTTTTCAGAATTTTCGCAAGCTGAGCCGCGCCGTCGGGATTGTGGGCGCCGTCAAGCATAACCAAGGGATTTTTGCTTATTATCTCGGCTCTGGCGGGGAAAAATGTATTCGCGAGGGCGGTTTTTACCGTCTCGTAGGGTATATCATATCCCGAAGCTTTGACCGTTTCAATAACCGTCAAGGCGTTTTCAATCTGGTGCTCCCCCACAAGGGAAATGTCGTACTCCCTATTCATATATATAATAGCGCTTCCGTTTTCGCCGCAATTTAAAAGGGTAAGCTGTGACAAATCGGGGGTGACAAGCCGTTTGGACGAGCCTTCTATAACCGAGAGCGCCTCTTTCCTTTGACCCGCTGAGGTCACAGTAACGGGGCAGTCCTTTATTATTCCGCATTTTTCGGCGGCGATTTTTTCCACCGTGTCCCCTAAAATCCCTGAATGGTCAAGCCCGATTTTGGTTATGACCGCGGCGGCGACATTTTTAAGGGTGTTTGTCGCGTCAAGTCTGCCACCCAGCCCCGTTTCGGCGATTACAATATCGCATTTTTTATCGCTGAAATAGGAAAACGCCGTGGCAGTAATAAACTCAAACTCGGTCATTTCTACGCCGGTATCAATTACCCTTTGGGAATATTCGGCTAAGTCCTTTTCGGAAATAAATTCCCCGTTTATCTGTATCCGCTCGCGGAAATCAATAACAAAGGGAGAGATAAAAAGCCCCGTTTTATAGCCCGCCGTACAGAAAATCTTTGCAAGCATTGCCGCAACCGAGCCTTTACCGTTTGTGCCCGCTATGTGAATCGACTTAAAATTATCCTGAGGATTGTGAAGTATTTTAAGTGCAAGCGATATTCTTTCAAGCCCCGCGGGCTTTGAAAATTTGCCGAGAGAATGTATATAATTTAAGGTTTCGCCGTAATTCAAAAATATTACTCCTTTACCTATATATGTATTGTATTAAAAGGAATTATCAACATAAAATACTATCGGACAGGGCGGAAAGCCGAAATGCTACAGCGCCGAAAATTTACAGGGTGCCGAAAAAGGTAAGTATGCTGTTGTCCTAAGTGTGATAATAGCATACTTTTTTAAAAAGTCAAGGCGCTCATTTGCATCTGATAGTGAAAACAGCCCAAAAAGGCTGATTTAAAACCTGACGCAAGCCATCAGCGGCGAAGCTGTAAAGTTTGTTACTTATCGCACGAAAAGAAAAGACGGGTCTGTTTTAAGTAAACGGGCGCGTCTTTTCTCTTGTATTATTTTGCCGAATATGGTATTATTTTGTTAGATAATTAAAAAGGCGGTGTCGGGTTTGTTTTCACGGCTTAGAAGCGTGGGGCTTTTCGGAATAGAATCTTATATGATTGAGGTTGAGGCGGATGTTTCAACGGGGCTTCCCGCCTTTGACATTGTGGGTCTGCCCGATACGGCGGTAAAGGAATCCCGCGACAGGGTGCGCGCCGCTGTCAAAAACTGCGGTTTTAAGTTCCCTGTTGGGCGCATTACCGTAAATTTAGCCCCTGCCGACCTTAAAAAGGAGGGCTCTATCTATGACCTGCCCGTGCTTATCGCCATACTTAAGGCTTCGGGTCAGCTAAAGGCTGCGCTTGACGACAGCATTTTCGTGGGCGAGCTTTCCTTGGACGGCAAGACCCGCAAAACCGGCGGCGTGTTAGCCATTGCCATAACCGCCTTTAA
>JAXJVI010000328.1:0-4945 GCA_036308615.1 Acutalibacteraceae bacterium
CCTCTGACGAGGGAGGTGGCTTTTTGCGTAAGCAAAAAGTCGGAGGGAGAGAAATAAAACCGCATAAAACCGCAACCTTTTCTCTCCCTCAGTCTCGCTTTGCTCGACAGCTCCCTCGTCAGAGGGAGCCAAGGCTTAGCTATTTCAATCCCCCCTACAAACCTCGATTTGTTTTTTGCGGTTCCCGACCGTCGTTTTAGATGCTAGATATTAGATATTAGATGTTAGACGGCGGGACTTGCCCCCGCCCTACTGTATAATTTCAGTTTACATCATAATTCCGCATTACGAATTACGAATTCCGAATTGATTTACTTATCCCACTTATTGCAAAGGGCGGTTATCATATCGGCGAAGGCAGCTATGTCCTTATTCGCGCCGTGGCGGTACCTTTCGATTACCGAGCCTAAGCGCTTATAGGCGGTGAGCAATCGGTCAAACACAACCGACGGCCGTCTTTGGGGCTCCGCCTTGCCCTTGATTTTTTTGGTATTGCCCTTTTCTACACAGATTCCGGTTATCAAATCGTAGGCGGCGGCGTTGTAGGGCGCAACGGCGGGGATATTCATAACCTCGGTTATTGTCCTTGCAAATTCATCGCAGGTCTCGTCCTCGCCGTGGTTTACGAAAATCATTTTGGGCTTTTGCTTAAAGCCGTCAAGCCAGGAAAGGAGTATTTTTTTATCGGCGTGGCCGCTTATACCCTCTAACTGTTCAATATGCGCGTTTACCTTAATGCTTTCTCCGAACAGGCGCACCGTTTCAGCTCCCTCTACAAGGCTTCTGCCGAGGGTTCCCTCCGCCTGATAGCCTACAAACAGAATTGTGCTTTCCTTGCGCCATAAATTATGCTTTAAATGGTGTCTTATGCGCCCCGCCTCGCACATTCCGCTGGCGGAAAGTATAATTTTCGGGGTTTTGTCAATATTTATAGCAACGGAATCGTCGCTCGTTACCGAAAGCTTTAAATCGGGGAATTTTATCGGGTTAATTCCCTGACTTAACAGCTCCTTGGTCTCGGGGTCGTAGTAATCAAGCATAGAGCCGCTGTAAATCTCGGTCGCCTCTACCGCTAAGGGACTGTCCACATAAACGGGGAAGCGGTCGTGTCCCTTTATTAACCCCCGCTCCTTTATTTCCCTTATAAGATACAAAAGCTCCTGGGTTCTGCCCACCGCAAAGGACGGGATTACCACATTTCCGCCCCGGTCAAAGGTTTCCTGAATGATTTTAGTGAGCTGAGCCGCATAGTCGGGTCGCTCTCCGTGCAGACGGTTGCCGTAGGTCGATTCAATTACTATATAGTCGGCGCTTTCGGGCTGACCCGGGTCGTTTATAAGGGGACGGTCGGTATTGCCTAAATCTCCCGAAAATACAATACGCTCGGTCTTGCCGTTCTCGGTAACGGTTACGGTTATGCTCGCCGAGCCTAAAAGATGCCCCGCGTCGGTAAATTTAATGCTTATTCCGTCGCAGAGGTTATACTCGGTCTCGTAATCGCAGGAAACAAACTGCTTTAACGCCTTTGCCGCGTCCTCGGTTGTGTAAAGGGGAACATAGGGAGCCGTTCCCGCCCGCTTTGCCTTGCGGTTGCGCCAGCCCGCCTCGAACTCCTGAATGTGCGCCGAATCCAGCAGCATTATATTGCAGAGCTTGACCGTCGCCGCGGTGGCGTATATATGCCCCGTAAAGCCGCCCGAGGTAAGGGCGGGTATCTTGCCCGAGTGGTCGATGTGGGCGTGGGTCAGGAGTAAAAAGTCCACCTCGGCGGGCAAAACGGGCAGGTCGGCGTTTTCGTAAATATCCTTGCCCTGCTCCATTCCGCAGTCAATCATTACCGTTTTACCGCAGGCTTCGAGTATGGTGCAGGAGCCCGTAACCTCGTGTGCGGCACCGTAAAACATAATCTTCATAAAAACACGCCCTTTCTTGAATACTTTTATTATACAATTTTCACATAAATAATTCAATATACAACCCCAAAATAATAACTTGAAAAATTTTTAAAAAAAGTCTTTTTCTGTCGAATGTTTTGTGTTATTATATATATGTATATTTTTTTCATAACGGAGGGCTTTTAAATGGCAAGTATCGATTTTAAGCATACACCCTACGGCGACTTGGCGCTTATAAGTATGCGGGGCTGTGAGGATATATCTTCTCAGGTGGACTATTATTTAAAACAATGGCGTGAAATTCCCGAGGACGAATCCTTTGTGGTTCCCGCTAACTGTCCCCGCTTCGGCACGGGTGAGGCAAAGGCGGTCTTAAAGCACACCGCAAGAGGTCTTGACGCCTTCATTCTCTGCGACTGCTTTAACTACAGCGTGACCTATAAAATGTACGGACAAACCGTGCCTATGAGTCCCGATGACCATTATCAGGATTTAAAGCGTATTATCGCGGCATTAGGCGGCAAGGCGAGAAGAATCACCGTAATTATGCCTATGCTTTACGAGGGAAGACAGCACAGAAGAACCGCCAGAGAGTCTATGGACTGCGCTATGGCGCTCCAGGAGCTTGTTAATATGGGTGTTAAGAACATAATCACCTTTGACGCACACGATCCCCGTGTAAACAACGCAATCCCCCTTGACGGCTTTGACAATGTTCAGGCGGCTTACCAGATGATAAAAGCCCTTCTTAAAACCGTTCCCGACATTAAGCTTGACCGCGACCACACCATGATTGTCTCCCCCGACGAGGGCGGAATGGGAAGATGTATTTACTATTCCTCGGTTTTAGGGCTGGAGCTCGGTATGTTCTACAAGCGCCGCAACTATTCGGTAATTGTAAACGGCAGAAACCCCATTGAAGCCCACGAATTTTTGGGCAACGATATTACGGGCAAGGATTTAATCCTTGTTGACGATATGATTTCCTCGGGCGAGTCAATGCTGGACATTGCGGCAAAGCTTAAGGAAAAGGGCGCGGGGAGAATCTTTATTTTCTCCACCTTCGGTCTGTTTGTCGAGGGACTTGAGAAGTTCGACGAGTACTATAAGGAAGGCAAAATCGACAAGATTTTCACCACCAACCTTATTTATCAGACCCCCGAGCTTTTATCCCGCGAATGGTATTGCAGTGTAAATATGTCGAAATATATCGCATTGCTGGTTGATACCCTTAACTGCGACAATTCAATCAGCAGTCTCTTAGACCCCGTTGACCGCATTAAGAAAATCGTTGCGAAATACGGACAGGATAAATAGACGATAGATATTAGATATTAGACGGGACTACACATACTAAATTGGATTATGTAGGGGATGATGCCCACATCATCCCGTTTGTTTATTTTATTCCATAATATAAGGAAAATACAGGTTATCGGGCGGGGCGGGAAAGCTTACGCACATTGCGGGGTAGCTGAATATCCCCTCTTCCTTTTCGGTAACCGAAAGCGCCGCGAAGCCCTCCTTGGGCTTTGCGGTTATTTTTGTTTCTCCCCCTGTTAGGGCGGTGAATTTTTTAAACCCGAGCCTTTCGTAAAAGCCTACAAGCCCGTCATTTTCGGGCTTTAAAAAAATAGGCTTGCCCTCTTTTATAAGGTTGCTTATAAGCCCCGTCATATACCCTTTTCCGCGGTATTTTTTCCTTGTCGCCGCGGCGTATAAATAGTAAGCGTCAAATCGCTTTTCCTCGGAAATGATTTCACAGGGGAGTGCGAAAAGCAGGGCGACAATATTGCCGTCTTTCTCGGCGGTTCTTAAATACTCCCCGCAAAGGGAAAAGAGGCGGTCTTCAAATTCCCCGTCGTTGCCGAATGCCTCCTGATAGATTTCCCGTAAAGCTTGATCTTTCATAAATTTATCTTTTCCTGCAGGCATATTTTTTAAGCAGTATTGCGGGCTTGTAGGAAAGCTTGGCTTTGCGCAGTCCCTCAAGCCCCATATCGTCCTCGCGGTTGATGTATTTGTACCCCTCAAGGGTGCGGGCAAACTCACGGTTTATCACGGTGTAGGCTTCGGCATAGTCGGAAAGCGCCTTTTCAATGTGAATATCGAAAATGTCATCGCTTATGCGGGAGCCTAAGGTAAAGGCGACAACATTTTCGCCTACATAAATTGCGCCGCCGCGAACGCCCAGCAGCTCCATATTATCAAGGATTGTATCTACCCCCTGCCTTTCACAGCGAAGATACCTGTCCGCCCTGTCGGCGTTCTCCTTATACCATTTTTTGGCGCAAAGCTTAACATCACCGATGTTTTCGGCGGTTATAGCCTTGAAAACCCATTCCTGCTTTTTGGAAAAGGCGCTTATATGGTTGCGCTTTGAGTGATATTTTTTGCCCGAAAGGTTTGCTAAATCCTCTCTTAAATAGATATAGTCAAAGGCGTCGCGGTTTTCCTCGAAGGCATATTTATCCCCGAAATGCGCCTTAAAATTATCAAGGCGGCCTCCCTCCTGCGTCCAAAAAGGGGGGTATTCCTCACCGCTGTACTCCCGTATCAAATTTATGCCCTTTATAAAATCGTCCCCAAAGGGAAGACGGTAGGAGCTGTCCTCCCCTTTGCCCGATTTGATTATAAGCTGTCCATTCTCCTCTGCCCACATATTGTTGTAGGCGCTCTGCCATATAAGCAGATTAACAAAGGCGCTCTCGCAGGAAAGCTCCCCCGAAAAGCCGATATATTTTTTAAATACCTCAATATCCCCTATTTCGGTTTTTTTAAATTTTAACATGTTATCACCGTTTTGCATATTAAACGGGACGACACACAGGTCGTCCCCGAGAGTGTCGATAAACTGTAATTTGCCTCCCTCTGACGAGGGTGCGGATTGCCTGTGGCAATCTCTAAGCGTAAGCTTAGAAGCACCGACCGAAACGGCAGTTGAGAGGTGGCACGGCTTCGCCGTGACGGAGGGAGAGAAAATGCTTTAATAAAGCCTTTTCTGACTACCCCTCAGTCACCTACGGTGACAGCTCCCCTGACAAGGGGAG
>JAXJVI010000329.1:0-4351 GCA_036308615.1 Acutalibacteraceae bacterium
ACCGTCATTTCAAGCACATCGTAAATGCTCTTGCCCTTGTACTTTACATTAAGGGTCTCCCGGTTGTAGCGTTTCCCGCCGCAGACCTCGCAGGGCACATAAATATCAGGCAAAAAGTGCATTTCAATCTTCAAAATACCGTCGCCCTGACAGGCTTCGCACCGTCCGCCCTTAACATTAAAGGAGAAACGTCCGGCGGTGTAGCCCTGCATTTTTGCGTCCTTAGTGGAGGCGAAAAGCTCCCGTATATCCCCGAAAACCCCCGTATAGGTGGCGGGGTTTGAGCGCGGGGTTCTTCCTATGGGCGCTTGGTCTATATTAATAACCTTATCAAGGTTTTCTATTCCCTCAAATGATTTATATGCACCCGGTACGGTTTTCGCCTTGTTAAGCTTGTTTGCCAGCACCTTGTAAACAATATCGTTTACAAAGGAGGATTTTCCGCTCCCCGAAACTCCTGTCACACAGGCAAAGGTGCCGAGGGGAATTTTAACATTAATCTTTTTAAGATTATTTTCTGCCGCTCCCTTAATTTCAAGAAATGCGCCGTTTCCCTTACGCCTAATTTCGGGTACAGGAATCTTTTTTCTGCCCGTAAGATAATCCGAGGTTATCGACTCGGTGCAGTTTTTAAGCTCGGGAACACTTCCCGAAAATACGATATTTCCGCCGTGTATGCCCGCCCCGGGACCGACATCTACAATATAATCGGCGGCGCGCATTGTGTCCTCATCGTGCTCTACAACAATTACGGTATTTCCGAGGTCGCGCAAGCGCTTTAAGGTGGCGATAAGGCGGTCATTATCCCGCTGGTGAAGACCTATGCTGGGCTCGTCAAGAATATAAAGCACCCCCATTAGCGAAGAGCCTATCTGGGTTGCAAGGCGTATACGCTGGCTCTCACCGCCCGACAGCGTACCCGAGGAGCGGGAGAGGTTAAGATATTCAAGTCCCACGCTCTTAAGGAAGGTAAGCCTTTCCCTGATTTCCTTTAAAATCGGTTTTGAAATCATAGTGTCTCGTTCGCCGAAGCTAAGACTGTTTATAAATTCAAGCTCATCGGTGACCGACATATCGCAAAATTCCATAATATTCTTGCCGCCCACCGTGACCGCAAGATATTCGGGTTTAAGTCTTCTGCCATGGCAGTCGGGACAGGGGCGCTCGGTCATATAGCTTTCAATCTCGGCACGGGCGTAGTCGCTTGAGGTCTCCTTATAACGGCGCTCAAGATTATTAATAACCCCCTCAAAGGGCGCTTCGTAAGTGCCTCCGCCTAAGGTGTTGCCCCTTTTAAGCTTAAGCTTGGTACCTCCCGTTCCGTAAAGCACCGCCTGCTTAACCTCATCGGACAAATTCTTGTAGGGGGTGTTAATGTCAAAGCCGTAATGCTCTGCAAGGCCGTTATAATACATTGTGGCTATTGTTCCCGCGTCGGGGGCGAACCAGGAGTTAACCCCCCAGCCCGAGGCTCTTATCGCCCCGTCAATAAGGGACTTGCTTTCATCGTTAATAACAAGCCTTGGGTCAACCTTCATAAAAATACCGAGTCCCGTACAGGTGGGGCAAGCACCGAAGGGGCTGTTGAAGGAGAACATTGTGGGTGTAAGCTCGGGTATGCTTATGCCGTGCTCGTCACAGGCAAAGCTTTGGGAGAACTGGAGCTCCTCCCCGCCTATCACATCAACCGCGATAAGACCGCCCGAAATGCCCGCTGCGGTCTCAATACTTCCCGCAAGTCGGGAGCGAATCTCGTCCTTGACCACAAGGCGGTCAACGACAATTTCTATCATATGCTTTTTATTTTTTTCAAGCTTTATTTCTTCTGACAGGTCGTACATATTGCCGTCTATACGAACGCGTACATAGCCCTGCTTTCTCGCCTGCTCAAGCTCCTTTGTGTGCTCCCCCTTTCTGCCCTTTACAACGGGGGACAAAACCTGAATTTTACTTCCCTCCGGCAGAGCCATAACCCTATCCACAATCTGGTCGGTGGTCTGCTGACTTATCTCCTTACCGCAGACAGGACAATGAGGAATACCCACCCTCGCGTAAAGCAAGCGCAGATAATCATATATTTCGGTAACAGTACCAACGGTAGACCTCGGGTTTTTTGAGGTGGTTTTCTGGTCTATGGAGATTGCGGGAGAAAGCCCCTCGATAGTATCTACATTCGGCTTTTCCATCTGTCCCAAAAACTGCCTTGCGTAGGAAGAAAGGGACTCTACATACCTTCTCTGCCCCTCTGCATATATCGTATCAAACGCGAGCGAGGATTTTCCGCTCCCCGAAAGACCCGTAAAGACAATCAGCTTGTCCCTGGGTATTTCAACATCCACATTTTTTAAATTATGCTCGCACGCGCCCTTGATTATAATTTTATCGTTTGCCATTATTTACCCTCTCTGAGTTTATTGATTTTATCGCGCAGGTAAGCCGCGTGTTCAAATTCAAGTATCTTTGCCGCCTGCTTCATTTCGTTTGTAAGGCGTTTTATCTCCGCCTCGCGCTCAAGTTTCGACATCTTTGAAACAGGCTTTTCGTTTTTAACCTTTGTGCCGATCTCTATAATATCGCGAACATCCTTAATAACCGTTTTAGGGGTGATTCCGTGCTCCTCGTTATAACGGCTCTGTATCCTTCTGCGGCGTTCGGTCTCGGTAATTGCACGCTCCATTGAGGGGGTTATGCTGTCGGCGTACATAATAACCTCGCCGTCGGCGTTTCGGGCGGCTCTGCCCACCGTCTGCACAAGGGAGGTTTCGCTTCTAAGGAAGCCCTCCTTGTCGGCGTCCAGTATAGCAACCAGAGATACCTCGGGAATATCCAGACCCTCCCGCAAAAGGTTAATGCCGACAAGTACATCAAACTCGCCAAGCCGTAGATCGCGGATAATCTCCATTCGCTCCATAGTATCAATATCATAGTGCATATACCGCACCTTAATCGATAAATCATTCAGATAATCGGTCAAATCCTCCGCCATTTTCTTAGTAAGTGTGGTGATAAGCACGCGTTCCTTGCGGGCGACGCGGAGATTAATTTCGGACACCAAATCGTCAATCTGCCCCTCACTTGGACGGACAGAAATTTTCGGGTCTAAAAGTCCAGTCGGACGGATAACCTGCTCCACAATCTGTGCCGCGTGGTCTTTTTCAAAATCACCGGGCGTTGCCGAAACGAAAACCGCCTGATTGACGTGACTGTAAAATTCCTCAAAATTTAGGGGTCGGTTATCAAAAGCCGAGGGCAAACGGAAGCCGTACTGCACAAGATTTTCCTTTCTCGCGCGGTCGCCGCCGTACATACCCCTCACCTGGGGCAGAGTTACATGAGACTCGTCCACAAAAAGCAGATAATCATCGGGGAAATAGTCAAGCAAGGTTGAGGGAACGCTCCCGGGCTTTCTGCGGGAGAGAACACGGGAGTAGTTTTCAACCCCCTTGCAGGTGCCTATTTCCTTTAGCATTTCCATATCGTACTCGGTGCGCTGTCTTATCCTCTGTGCCTCGATAAGCTGACCGTTTTCGGTAAAGAATTTTACCCGTTCTTCAAGCTCGTCCTTGATTTCTTTGAGCGCGTCTTCAAGCTTTTCGTTTGAGACAATATAATGGGAGGCGGGGTAAATCGCCGCGTGGGACAAATGCGCCTTGACCTCGCCCGTCACGGTGTTAATCTCGCTTATTCTGTCAATCTCGTCCCCGAAAAATTCCACCCTTATAGCGTTTTCGTAGGAGTTGGCGGGGTAAATCTCAACCGTATCTCCCCTTACCCTGAATTTATTGCGCACAAAATTAATATCGTTGCGCTCGTACTGCAAATCAACCAGCTTGTGTAACAGCTCGTCACGGTTTTTCTCCATACCTACCCGCAAAGAAATTACCATATTTTTATAATCAATAGGGCTACCCAGAGAATAAATACAGGAAACCGACGCTACAATAATAACATCCCTCCGCTCCGAAAGCGCACAGGTCGCGGAATGGCGGAGCTTGTCTATCTCGTCATTAATAGCGGAATCCTTTTCAATATAGGTATCGCTCCCGGGGATATACGCCTCGGGTTGGTAATAGTCGTAGTAGGAAACAAAATATTCAACCGCATTTTCGGGGAAGAATTCTCTGAACTCACTGCAAAGTTGTGCGGCGAGGGTTTTGTTGTGGGCTAAAACGAGGGTCGGGCGGTTGACATTAGCGATAACATTCGCCATAGTAAAGGTTTTTCCCGAACCCGTAACACCATGCAGTAGCGCCACCCTACCCTCATCATGCGATGAGCGTATAGCCTCCAACGCCGCGGTCTGAGCTACGGAGAGGGCTGGACATAGGAACTTCTCCCCCTGGGTAGTATG